>NZ_JCAFUR010000005.1:0-271250 GCF_059371575.1 Stenotrophomonas sp. YJH_SMC_4 | reverse complement strand
TGGAGGCTGGGCTGGTGGAATACATCCAGTACTACAACCAGGAGCGCATCAAACTGAAACTGAAAGGTCTGAGCCCGGTAGAGTACCGGGAGCGGGCCCAATCGGCCGCCTGACCCCGTCCAAGTCTCGGGGGTCACTTCATCCCTGGGGGCTTGGCCGCGGCATCCATGCCGCGGACACCCCCGCGAACCCAACCCGCCCCACCTCTGACAGATTCCCGGTGACGGATCGAAGAGCATTGGGTTGTCGGGACGGAATTTGAAAGAGGGACGCGGCTTCGCCGCGTCCCTCTTTTGTTTTGGCACGAGCAAGCGCAGCGCGCGACCCGCTGTTGCTTTTGCTTTTCTTCTTCCATTCCGTGGCGGGCCGCGCAGGAAACTGCCAGGGGCCGGGCGGGTGGGCTGCGCGGGGGTGTCCGCCGCATGGATGCGGCGGCCAAGCTTACAGGGACGTACTTGCAGCGTCCCCCGCGCAGCCCACCCGCCCGGCCAAGCGCGGCTTTTGCTTGTGAACCCACCCCGCCACGAGGGGCTCCGCCGTTGGCCGGACACCCCGCGACAATCCCGCGCACGTGCGCAATCCCCACGAACGGCGGACAATGGAGATCTCAGGCGGCCCGCTGCGCCGCCCCTCCCGCTTTCCGCTGCAAGGATTCCCCCATGGCCGCCCGCAAGTCCTCCGCCCCCCTCATCGAAGTCACCGCCCGCCCCGGCCAGCCGCTGGGCATGGCGCCGGCCACCTTCCTGCGCGACTTCTGGCAGAAGCGCCCGCTGCTGATCCGCAACGCCTTCCCCGACTTCCAGACCCCGGTGCAGCCGGAAGACCTGGCCGGGCTGGCCTGCGAAGAAGGCGTGCTGGCGCGCCTGATCGAGCACGACAAGACCCAGGACGGCTGGCGCGTGCGTACCGGCCCGTTCCAGGAAGACGTGTTCCCCGCCCTGCCCGACCATGACTGGACCCTGCTGGTACAGGACGTGGACAAGTGGGACCCGGACGTGCGCGCCCTGATCGAGCACTTCAGCTTCCTGCCGCGCTGGCGCATGGATGACGTGATGATCAGCTTCGCCGCCACCGGCGGCTCGGTCGGCGCCCACGTCGACCAGTACGACGTATTCCTGCTGCAGGCCCACGGCCACCGCCGCTGGCAGATCGATGCCAGCGAATCGATCAAGGGCAGGCAGCCGCCGCTGGGCTTCCGCCCGGACGTGGAACTGAAGCTGCTGAAGGTGTTCAAGCCGACCCACGACTGGGTGCTGGCGCCGGGCGACATGCTGTACCTGCCGCCGAACGTGCCGCACCACGGCGTCGCTGAAGACCCCTGCCTGACCTTCTCCTTCGGCATGCGTGCGCCGTCCTCGGCCGAGCTGATCAGCGACTACCTGGACACCCTGATCGCCGACGCCGACGAGAACATCCGCTACCAGGATGCCGACCTGAAGGTGCCGGCCGACCCGAACGAGATCGACACGGTGGCGATGGCGCGGGTGATCACCGCGCTCAACGCCATCCGCATGAACGATCCGGACAAGCTGGGTGACTGGTTCGGCCGTTTCATCACCACCTACCGCGCGGCCGGCGAAGTGATGGCTCACCAGGCCGCACCGGCAGCGGAGGAAGTGGTCCAGGCCCTGGCCTCGGGCCTGCTGCTGCAGCGTCATCCGTGGGCACGCCTGGCCTGGCGCCGGGCCAAGCGCGGCGCCAGCCTGTACGTCAGTGGCCAGGACTTCGCGCTGCCGGTGAAGGACGCGCAGCGCCTGGCCGGCGCCGAGCAGCTCGATGCCGCCGCCTATCGCGGCCTGTCCGACAAGGGCCGCGCGGTGGTCCAGCAGCTGTTGGTCGGTGGCGTGTTCCAGCTGATCGATCCGAACGAGGTGTATGACGCTGAAGATGAGGATGACGGCGAAGACGCCGTGGTGCTCGGCGAAGTGGTCGAAGGCCGTGACCGTGTCGACGCGATCGACGCCGAGGCGGTGTCCGACGATGTCCACACCGTGACCGTGCACGACGACGGCATCGAGGTCATCGTCAACTTCGAGGATCACGACGAAGACGACAGCGACGACGGTCGCGCCTGAGCCCTGCCATGGTCCGGGTCCAGCAGGTCAGCCACGCCGACGCCCACGTTGCCATCCACGACGTGCGCCAACGCGTGTTCGTGCAGGAACAGGGCACCGCCGCCGAACTGGAACGCGATGCGCTGGACCCGCTCAGCGCCCATGTGCTGGCGCTGGACAGTGACAACCAGCCGGTCGGCACCGGTCGGCTGGCCCCGGACGGCCGCATCGGCCGCATGGCGGTGTTGGCCAGCCATCGCAGCCACGGGGTCGGTGAGGCCCTGCTGGAGGCACTGGTCGATGCCGGGCGCAGGCTCGGCCTGGCCGAGCTGCACCTGCACGCCCAGCTGCCCGCCCGCGATTTCTATGCCCGCCAGGGCTTCCTGCCGGAAGGCGAGGTATTCGAGGAGGCCGGCATCGGCCACCAGCAGATGCGCCGCCGGTTGGGCGCGGCCAGTGCCATCGACAGCCGCGAGCAGGCGGTGGCCATCACCACGGCCATCGTCCACCGCGCCCGCCGCCAAGTGTGGCTGCACAGCCGTCAGCTGGACCCGGGACTGCTCGACGCGCCGCCGGTACAGGCCGCCCTGCGCCGCTTCGTCACCGCCCGCCACGACAAGCAGCTGCGGGTGATCGTGCACGACGCCGCCGCCATCGCGTCTGCCGGGGCGCCGCTGCTGGCCTTGGCTCAACGCCTGCCCAGTGTGATCCAGTTCCGCGAGGCCACCGATCCGGTCGACCGTGCGCTGGCCTCGGCCTGCCTGCTCAACGACGCCGGCGACTTCTACTTTCGTCTGATCGGTCATCGCCTCGACGGCGAGGCAGGCGTCGCACTGCCTGCACGTTCGCAGCCGTTCGAGCAGCAATTGCAGCGGGTCTGGGACCGTTCGCGCGATTGCAGCGAACTGCGTGCGCTCGGCATCTGAGCGGGTACCGCCCACTCAACCTGTCTGGAAGCGGCACCGGGGGACCCGGGATGCCCGTTTTGGTGCCCCTTCCTGTCCGGATGGGGGTACAATTTGGCTGTTTGAACGCGCCCGCGCAGGGCTATTCATCTTCCTGCCGGGTCCTTCTGAAGCCATACCCCACAAAGCGAATCAACACCCTCCATCGTGGACAATCAACTGAAGCAGTTTGCGCAATCTTCGCAGCTCGCCGGCGGCAACGCCTCCTATGTCGAGGACCTGTACGAGCAGTACCTGGTCTCCCCGGACAGTGTCGATCCCAAATGGAAGACCTACTTCGACGGCTTCAAGGGCCGCGAAGCAGGCGACATTCCGCACTCGGCCGTCATCTCCCACATTGCGGACGCGGCCAAGGAAGCGCTGAAGGCCGGCACCGGCAACGGTGCGGGCGACGAGCGTGAACGCAATGTCGGTCGTCTGATCACCGCCTACCGCTCGCGCGGCCACCTGGACGCCCGCCTCGATCCGCTGGGCCTGGCCGCGCCGGTCAACACCCCGGACCTGGGCCTGCCGTTCCACAGCCTGTCCGATGCCGACCTCAACAGCGAGTTCAGCACCGGCGGCGTCGGTGGCCAGCCGCGCATGAAGCTGCGCGACCTGCTGGCACGCCTGAAGGCGACCTACACCGGCTCGATCGGTGCGGAGTTCATGCACATCTCCGAGGTCGAGCAGCGCCAGTGGATCTACAAGAAGCTGGAAGCAGCCGGCGGCAACTACCAGCTGGACGCTGACACCCAGCGCCGCACCCTGGAGCGCCTGACCGCGGCCGAAGGCCTGGAGCGCTACCTGCACACCAAGTACGTCGGCCAGAAGCGCTTCTCGCTGGAAGGCGGCGACTCGCTGATCCCGATGATGGACACCATCATCCGCAACGCCGGCAAGGATGGCGTCAAGGACGTGGTGATCGGCATGGCCCACCGCGGCCGCCTGAACGTGCTGGTCAACACCCTCGGCAAGAACCCGCGCAAGCTGTTCGACGAGTTCGAAGGCAAGTTCGAGCACGACGAGCACGCTTCTGCCGGCGACGTGAAGTACCACATGGGCTTCTCGGCCGACGTGGCTACCGACGGCGGCCCGGTGCACCTGGCGCTGGCGTTCAACCCGTCGCACCTGGAAATCGCCGACCCGGTCGTGGCCGGTTCCGTGCGTTCGCGCCAGGAGCGCCGCAAGGACACCGCACGCAAGCAGGTCATGCCGATCCTGATCCACGGCGATGCGGCCTTCTCGGGCCAGGGCGTGGTCATGGAGCTGTTCCAGATGTCGCAGGCCCGCGGCTTCGCCGTCGGCGGCACCGTGCACATCGTGGTCAACAACCAGGTCGGCTTCACCACCTCCAACCCGCTGGACACGCGCTCCACGCGCTACGCCACCGACGTGGCGAAGATGATCGCCGCCCCGGTGCTGCACGTGAACGGCGATGATCCGGAAGCGGTGGTGTTCGCCGCGCAGCTGGCCTTCGAGTTCCGCCAGAAGTTCGCCAAGGACGTGGTCATCGACCTGATGTGCTACCGCCGTTGGGGCCACAACGAGGCCGACGAGCCGGCGATCACCCAGCCGCTGATGTACCAGGTGATCCGCAAGCACCCGACCACCCGCGAGATGTACGCCGAGCAGCTGGAAAAGGCAGGCGTGATCGCTGCCGGTGCCGGCAAGGCGATGGTCGATGCCTACCGCGAGAAGCTCGATGCCGGTGAGGTGACCACCGAGCTGGCCAAGGTCGAGAAGACCCCGCCGACCAGCCCGCTGTTCGTCGATTGGCCGAAGCTGCTGGAAGGCAAGCTGTCCGACCCGGTCTCGACCAAGGTCGAGAAGAACAAGCTGGTCGAACTGGCCAAGCTGATCAACACCATTCCCGAAGACGTGCAGCTGCACTCGCGCGTGGCCAAGGTCTATGACGACCGCCGCAAGATGGCCGCCGGCGAGATCCCGGGCGACTGGGGCTTTGCCGAGAACCTGGCCTACGCCACCCTGCTCGACGAAGGCCACGCACTGCGCCTGGTCGGCCAGGACGTCGGTCGCGGTACGTTCACCCACCGCCACGCGATCCTGCACGACCAGAAGACCGACAACTACTACATGCCGCTGCGGCAGCTGGTGGATTCGCCGGAGAAGGCCACCGTCATCGATTC
The DNA here is from genome assembly GCF_059371575.1 of Stenotrophomonas sp. YJH_SMC_4. Classification (NCBI taxonomy): domain Bacteria; kingdom Pseudomonadati; phylum Pseudomonadota; class Gammaproteobacteria; order Lysobacterales; family Lysobacteraceae; genus Stenotrophomonas; species Stenotrophomonas sp. YJH_SMC_4. Next base: position 266,102 of record NZ_JCAFUR010000005.1, on the reverse strand, counting down.
GCTGCTGAGCGAAGAAGCGGTGATGGCCTACGAGTACGGCTTCTCCACCACCGATCCGAACACGCTGTGCATCTGGGAGGGCCAGTTCGGCGACTTCGCCAACGGCGCCCAGGTGGTGATCGACCAGTTCATCGCCGCCGGTGAAGCCAAGTGGGGCCGCATTTCCGGCCTGACCCTGCTGCTGCCGCATGGCTATGAAGGGCAAGGTCCGGAGCACAGCTCGGCGCGCCTGGAGCGCTTCCTGCAGCTGTGTGCACTGGAGAACATGCTGGTGGTGGTTCCGTCCACCCCGGCACAGGCCTTCCACATGCTGCGCCGCCAGCTGCACCTGACCACCCGCAAGCCGCTGGTGGTGATGTCGCCGAAGTCGCTGCTGCGCCACAAGCTGGCCGTGTCGACCCTGGACGAACTGGCCAACGGCGAGTTCCAGCACCTGATCGGCGACGCCAGTGCGGACGCCAAGAAGGTCAAGCGCGTGGTGCTGTGCTCGGGCAAGGTCTACTACGACCTGCTGGAAGACCAGACCAAGCGTGGCCAGGACGACGTGGCGATCATCCGCGTGGAGCAGCTGTATCCGTTCCCGCGTGCGCTGCTGGCTGCCGAGCTGAAGAAGTACGGCAAGGCCACCGACGTGGTGTGGACGCAGGAAGAACCGCAGAACCAGGGTGCGTGGTACCAGATCCGCCACCACCTGCAGTTCTGCCTGGCCGACGGCCAGAACCTGCACTACGCCGGTCGCGCACGTTCGGCGTCGCCGGCTGCCGGTCACATGGCTGACCACGTCCGCGAACAGCAGCAGCTGATCGCCGACGCGCTGGTCAACCCGTTCAACGACACGTTCGCTGAATAATCCTCCCCCTATTTAGAAGACAAACCAGGAAGCTCCCGCAATGGCCACCGAAGTCAAAGCCCCGGTACTGCCCGAATCCGTCGCCGACGGCACCATCGCCACCTGGCACAAGAAGGTGGGCGACGCCGTCAAGCGCGACGAAAACCTGCTTGACCTGGAAACCGACAAGGTCGTCCTGGAAGTGCCGTCGCCGGTCGACGGCGTGCTGAAGGAAATCAAGTTCGCCGAAGGCTCGACCGTGACCTCCAGCCAGGTCGTGGCGATCATCGAAGAAGGCGCCGTGGCTGCTGCCCCGGCTCCGGCTGCCGAAGCCGCTCCGGCTGCAGCCGCTGCCCCGGCCGCTGCTGCTCCGGCCGCTGCCGCCGCTCCGGCCCCGGCCGCCAAGTCGGCCGCCGATGCGCTGCCGCCGGGCGCCCGCTTCACCGCCATCACCGAAGGCGTGAACCCGGCCGACGTCGACGGCACCGGCCGTCGCGGCGCGGTGACCAAGGAAGACATCGTCAACTTCGCCCGCAACGGCGGCGCCGGCAAGGCCGGTGGTGCACGTCCGGAAGAGCGCGTGCCGATGACCCGCATCCGCAAGCGCATTGCCGAGCGCCTGATGGAGTCGAAGAACTCCACCGCCATGCTGACCACCTTCAACGAAGTCGACCTGTCCAAGGTGTCGGCGGCGCGCAAGGAACTGCAGGACGAGTTCGTCAAGGCCCACGGCATCAAGCTGGGCTTCATGAGCTTCTTCGTGAAGGCCGCCGCCAACGCGCTGCAGCGCTTCCCGCTGGTCAACGCCTCGATCGACGGCGACGACATCATCTACCACGGCTACTCGGACATCTCGATCGCCGTCTCGACCGAAAAGGGCCTGGTCACCCCGGTCCTGCGCAATGTCGAGCGCATGTCGTTCGCCGACATCGAGAAGACCATCGCCGACTACGCCAAGAAGGCGCGTGACGGCAAGCTGGGCCTGGATGAACTGCAGGGCGGCACCTTCACCGTGACCAACGGCGGCACCTTCGGTTCGCTGCTGTCGACCCCGATCATCAACCCGCCGCAGAGCGCCATCCTGGGCATGCACGCCATCAAGGAGCGTCCGATCGCCCAGAACGGCCAGGTCGTGATCGCGCCGATGATGTACCTGGCGCTGTCGTACGACCACCGCATCATCGACGGCAAGGATTCGGTGCAGTTCCTGGTGGACATCAAGAACCAGCTGGAAAACCCGGGCCGCATGCTGTTCGGCCTGTAAGACACCTCCCGCCCCTCCGCGCCTGCGCGGAGGGGTTCTGGTAATGCATCAAGGAATAATTCAATGGCTGAACAATTCGACGTCGTCGTCATCGGTGCCGGCCCGGCCGGTTACCACGCTGCCATCCGCGCGGCCCAGCTGGGCCTGAAGACCGCCTGCATCGACGCGGCGCTGGGCAAGGACGGCAAGCCGGCCCTCGGCGGCACCTGCCTGCGCGTGGGCTGCATCCCGTCCAAGGCGCTGCTGGATTCCTCGCGCCAGTTCTGGAACATGGGCCACATCTTTGGCGACCACGGCATCAGCTTCAAGGATGCCAAGATCGACGTCGAGGCGATGGTTGGCCGCAAGGACAAGATCGTCAAGCAGTTCACCGGCGGCATCGGCATGCTGTTCAAGGCCAACAAGGTCGCTGCCTATTATGGTTTTGGCGAACTGCAGCCGGGCAACGTGGTCAAGGTCACCCAGCATGACGGTTCCATCGTCGAGCTGAAGGGCACCAACGTCATCATCGCGGCCGGCTCGGATTCGATCGAGCTGCCGTTCGCCAAGTTCGACGGCGAGACCATCGTCGACAACGTCGGCGGCCTGGACTTCACCGAAGTGCCGAACCGCCTGGCGGTGATCGGCGCCGGCGTCATCGGCCTGGAACTGGGCAGCGTGTGGAAGCGCCTGGGCGCGGAAGTCACCATCCTCGAAGCCATGCCGGAGTTCCTGGCGGCTGCCGACGCCGAAGTGGCCAAGACCGCTGCCAAGGAATTCAAGAAGCAGGGCCTGGACATCAAGCTCAATGCCAAGGTTTCCAAGACCGAGATCACCGGCAAGGGCAAGAAGAAGGAAGTCATCGTCACCTACACCGACGCTGAAGGCGAAAAGACCCTGACCGTGGACAAGCTGCTGGTGGCCGTTGGCCGTCGCGCCGCCACCAAGGGCCTGCTGGCCGAAGGCACCGGCGTCAAGATCAACGAGCGCGGCCAGATCGAAGTCGACGCGCACTGCCACACCGGCGTCAACGGCGTGTGGGCGGTCGGCGACTGCGTGCGCGGCCCGATGCTGGCGCACAAGGGCTTCGAGGAAGGCATCGCGGTGGCTGAGCTGATCGCCGGCCTGCCGGGCCACGTCAACTTCGACACCATCCCGTGGGTCATCTACACCGAGCCGGAACTGGCGTGGGTCGGCAAGACCGAAGCCCAGCTGAAGGCCGAAGGCATCCCTTACAAGGCCGGCAGCTTCCCGTTCGCCGCCAACGGCCGTGCCGTGGCGATGATCGAGCCGGCGGGCTTCGTGAAGATCCTGGCCCATGCCGAAACCGATCGCATCCTCGGCATGCACCTGGTCGGCGCCAACGTCTCCGAGCTGGTGCACGAAGGCGTGCTGACCATGGAGTTCAGTGGCTCGGCCGATGACCTGGCCCGCATCTGCCACGCCCACCCGTCGCTGTCGGAAGTGATCCACGACGCGGCGATGGCGGTCAGCAAGCGCGCCATCCACAAGGCGAACTGATCGGCATCATGGTCGGTGCCGACCGTTGGTCGGCACTCACCTGCAGACGAAAAACCCCGCCTTGGCGGGGTTTTTTGTTGCCCGTTTTCCTGCAGAGCCAAGCCCATGCTCGGCTCTCCGGTCGGCAGCCGCGGAGGGTGAAGCCGAGCGTGGGCTCGGTTCTACACCTTTCCAGCCGGCTTCTTCGGCGGATCGTCACAGATGCGGTGCTGGGCCACGGTTTCACCGGCCTTCCACTCCTTCACCACCCGGCAGCGCTCCTTGGGTTTGACCGCCTTGGCCGCTGCCGCATCCGCCTCATCGGCAGCGGCGGCCTGCTGGCGTTCCAGCCATGCGGACGGCGGGACCGGTGTGGCCAGTGCCGGCCCCGCGAGCAATGCCAGCGCGACCAGCAACACAGCCCTCATGCCGCCACCGGGCCGCCGCCGAGCAGGCGCGCGGGCAGCATGAACAGCGCGCGCAGGAACGCAAACAGCGCCGAGAAGGTGATGCCGACCAGGCGGAACGGCAGGCTCAGCAGCCACACGAACGGCCAGGCGATCAGGGCGAGGATCGCCAGCGGCCAGCACAGCACGAACAGCAGGCACCACACACCGAGCGCGAACAGGGTCTTCATCACGGTCTCCTTGTGGCGGCACCTTGCCGCCTGCGGACACCTTGGCGCCCCGCTCTGGCCGCCCGCAAACGGTTTGCGACGAAACCCGGCTCGGGGCGATGAATCCGGTGGTGGGGAAACCGAAGATTGATCAGGTTGCCGGCCAGCGGTCGGCACGACCGAACGGATTCACACCGGCACTGCGCCCGGGCGGCCGTGGGTGACCTGGAAGCGCGCCGCAGTGCGCACCGGCGCATCCGCGCGCAGCACGCTGTCGGCGAAGCGCAGCTCCGCATCCACGGTCTGCCGGTTCAGCTGCAGCTTCCACCAGCCGCGGCGGTCACCGTCGAAATAGCGGATGTGCGGGTTCTGCGCTATCGACGGCCCATAGTACGGCCCGTACGGTGTGTCGTCGCCGCCGCTGCTGATCGCCGGCGCGATGAATTCGGTGGCGACGACCGGCGCGCTGGCCGCGTCGAAATCCAGCTTCAGGTCGTTGACGAAGGTGGAATGCCAGTCACCACCGAGCACGATGGCATTGCCCTGCCCGCCTGCCTGCATCGCCTGCAGCAACCGCTTGCGTGCGGCGGGATAGCCGTCCCAGGCATCGTTCCAGAAGCGCTCTCGCGCCGTGCCGCCGTCCAGCCGCAGCTGCGCCATCAGCAGCTGCTGCACCACCACGTTCCAGCGCGTGCCGCGTGCGGCCGCCATCGACTGCGCGAACCAGGCTTCCTGGCCCACGCCCAGCATGCTAATGCGTGGATCCAACGCAGCGTCGCAGCGCGGCGACTCGCCCACCCCGCAGGGATTGGCCGGACGGAACTGGCGGCAGTCGAGCAGCGCAAGCTGTGCCAGATCGCCGTAACGCAGGCGCCGATGCACGCGCAGGCCACCGTTGCCCGCAGGCGTACTACGCATCGGCAGGTGTTCGTAGAACGCGCGGTAGGCCGCCGCGCGGCGAACGATGAAGTCCTCCGTCGAGACGCCGGGCTTCTCCGGATGGATGCCCGAGTAATCGTTCTGCACTTCGTGGTCGTCCCAGATCACCGCGAACGCGTGGGCGGCGTGCGCGGCCTGCAGATCGGGATCGAGCTTGTACAGCGCGTACTGGTCGCGGTAGCGCTCCAGGCCGACGGTCTCGCCACTGAAGCGTTCCGCATCCAGCGTGAGACCACGCGCGTTCTGCAGTGGGCTGTACTCGTACAGGTAGTCACCGGCATGCAGCACCAGGTCGACATCACTCTTTGCGATATCGCGCAGCACCGGGTAGTAGCCACTGTTCCAGGCCTGGCAGGTGCACAGGGCCAGCCGCAGCTGCTGCAGCTGCGTGTCGGGCAGCGGCGCGGTGCGGAAGTGGCCGACCGCGCTTTCCTCGTCACCGTCGCAGGCAAAACGGTAGTAGTAGTCGCGGCCTGGGCGCAGGCCATTGACCTCCACGTGCACCGAATGGGCCAGCTCGGGCACCGCCGCGGCGACGCCACGCTGCACCAGCCGGCGCATGCCCGGGTCTTCGGCCACGAACCAGCGCACCGGCACCGCCCGCGATGGCATGCCGCCGCCGTTGAGCGGGTCCGGCGCCAGACGCGTCCACAGTACGGCTCCCTGCGGATCCGGATCGCCGGCGGCGACGCCCAGGGTGAACGGATCACGCCCCAACCGCGGGCGTGGGCCGGCCGTGGCCAGCCCCGGCATCGCCGCCAGTGCGATCGCCGCCCCCGTGCCCTGCCACGCCATGCGCAACAGGCGACGACGGCTTTCCGGATCGACGGGGCCGCGCATCAGAAGTGCACGGTGGCGGTGGCCATCACCTGCCGCGGCGCGCCAACCTGCATGGTCGCCAGGCTGCGGGTCGGGTCGGCGGCGTAGGTGCCGTTGGTGTTGATCGAGGACAGGTAGCGCTTGTCGGTCAGGTTGGTCAGGTTCAGCGCCACGGTCAGGTTCTGCGCCGGGCCGAGCTTGCCGAAGTCATAGGCCACCGAAGCGTTGACCAGCCAGTAGCTGGGCACCGACACGTCGTTGGTATAGGTCACGTAACGCTTGCCGACATGGTTGGCGGCCAGGCGCAGGTCCCACGGGCCCGGGGTCCAGGCCAGGGTGCTGGCGAACATCCATTCCGGGGTGTCGACGGTCTTCTTGCCGCGGGTCGGCACCACGCCGTTGTTGACGTAGTCGTTGTCGTAGGTGCTGTCATTCCACGACAGCGCGTTGGACCAGGACAGGTCCTGCATCGGCTTCAGCTGCAGGGTCGCCTCGGCGCCGCGGCTGGTTACCGAACCGACGTTGGAGAACAGCGCCGGGCAACCGAGGATGCCCACGCACTGCGCGATGGCCAGCAGACGGTTGTCGAACTTGACGTCGTACACCGCTACCGAGGCTTCATAGCCCTGGCCGTAGCCGCGCCAGCCCAGCTCGATGGTGCGCGACTGTTCCGGTTTCAGGTTCTTCGCGCTGGCATCGAAGGCGGCCTGCGGCACGTTGAACGGGCTGCCCACGCCCAGCGCGTAGGCGGCCACGTTCTTGGCGAACGAGCCGAAGATCTCGTTGCCCTCGTTGAGCTTGAAGTTGAAGCCCGCCTGCGGGAGCAGGCCCTTCTTCGAGGTCAGGCTGCTGTTGTTGGCATAGCTGCCCAGCGGCGTGCGCACGCGGGTGCGGGTGTGCGGCGACTTCGCGCCGATGTCGATGGTCAGGCGGTCATCGAACAGGCGGAAGCGGTCCTGCACGTAGAACTGGCGGGTGATGGTGGTGTAGCGCTGGTGCCACACGCGCTGGTCCGGATTGCGCAGGAAGAAGTCGTCGGTGATCGGGCCGTCGATGTAGTAGAAGTTGCGCTGCACGCTGTGGCCGTTGTCTTCGTACCACAGGCCCGCCTCCAGTTCGTGGCCCGCCACGTTCCAGGTGAACGCCGAGGTCACGCCGGTGCGGTCAATCGCATACTCGGTGGTGCGGATCGAGATCGGGATCTCGCGGCTGGTGCCCGGGTTGGACGGATTGGACGGGCTGAACCAGTGGCCCTGGCCACGGTTGCTGTGGTTGTAGACGTTGACCTTCAGGCGCATCGACTCGTTCAGGCCGAAATCACCGGCAATGCTGGACACATCGTCATTGCGCAGGCCGTGACCGGAGTAATAGGCGTCCCACGGGCTGTTGACGCCACCACTGTACTTTCCGCGTGCAGCAGCCACCGCGCGATCCCAGTCCGGCGCGTAGTTGTCCCAGTCCCAGCCGAGGCGATCGATCATCTCCAGCGACAGGTCCTGGTAGTCGGCCTCGACGCGGCGCGAAGCGTTGAACAGCGCGGTGATCCTGCTGTCCGTGCCGAAGTTGTAGGTGGCCTTGCCGTTGAACTGCTTCAGTTCCTGCGAGCCCTTGCCCTTCCACTTGTCGCCTTCGGAATACACGCCGGACAGGTAAGCGGCAAAGCCCTGGTGGTCGCCGGTATCGAGGCGTGCATAGCTGCGGCGCGCATTGTCGCTGCCGAAGCTCTGTGCCAGCACGACCCCATATTCGGTGGACGGATCGATCGAGTAGAACTGGAACACGCCGCCGAGGTTGCTGGTGGACGGCGTACCCAGCGCACCAATGCCGGTGGAGACCTCCGCACCGCCCAGGTTCTCGCTGATCACCGCGCGGCTGATGTGCAGGCCGTTGCTGTTGCCGTAGGCCATGTTGCCCAGCGGAATGCCATCGAGGGTGTAGCCCAGGCGATTCTGGTTGAAGCCACGCAGGCTGATGCTGGTGGACCATTCGTAGGCGCCGGTGGCATCGGCCGATTCGAAATGCACGCCCGGCTTGGCCGCCAGCAGCTTCAGCGGGTTGGCACCGGGCGGCAGGACCTTCATGTCCTCGGCGGTCACGCGCTGCACCTGGCGGGCTTCGCCGCGGCCGATCACCGAGATCGAATCGAGGGTCGTGGCCGACTGCGCGTCGGTCGCCGGGGCGGTTTCAGCGACAGCCAGCGACGGCAGCGAAGCACAGACCAGCAGGGCCAGCAGATTGCGGCGAAGCGGAGCGTGGGACGGCATGGAGGCGGATTCCTTGGGCACGCTGGACGCCGAAGGGCGGCGTCGAAGAGCAGCAGCGGCGGAATCGTAGAAGCCTCGCGTTACATGTCATTTACACGCCACGTACGGAAGATTGGCGTTCTGAATGGTTTGCCAGCCGTGGGGTGGTTGCCGGCCAGCGGCCGGCACTACGGTTATTCGAATGAGCCGACCGAGTCGTGGGCCAGGTTGTCGAAGCGGGTGTACTCACCGAAGAACTTCAGCTTGCACGATCCGGTCGGGCCACCACGGTGCTTGCCGATGATGATCTCGGCCAGGCCCTTGTCCGGCGAATTTTCCTTGTTGTAGTAATCGTCGCGGTAGATGAACACGATCATGTCCGCGTCCTGCTCGATTGCGCCCGATTCGCGAAGGTCGGCCATCACCGGGCGCTTGTCGGTACGTGTTTCCAGCGAGCGGTTGAGCTGCGACAGCGCGATCACCGGCACGTGCAGTTCCTTGGCCAGGCCCTTCAGCGAACGCGAGATCTCCGAGATTTCGGTGGCGCGGTTTTCACTGTTGCCCGGCACGCTCATCAGCTGCAGGTAATCGATCACCACCAGGCCCAGGTCGTGCTCGCGCTTGAGCCGGCGGCACTTGGAACGCAGCACTTCCGGCGACACGCCCGGCGTATCGTCGATGAAGATCTTGGTTTCCTTCAGCATCTTGATTGCGCTGGTGACGCGGCTCCAGTCTTCATCTTCCAGCTGGCCGGTACGCAGGCGCTGCGCGTTGATGCGGCCGTTGGAGGAGATCAGGCGCATCGCCAGCTGCGAGGCCGACATTTCCATCGAGAACACCGCCACGCCCTTCTTCGACTTGATCGCCGCGTACTCGGCGATGTTCAGTGCAAAAGTCGTCTTGCCCATGGCCGGGCGCGCGGCGAGGATGATCAGGTCGGTCGGCTGCAGGCCGGCAGTCATCGCATCGAAGTCGTTGTAGCCGGTCGGCAGGCCGGTGATGTTGCCGCCGTTCTCGAAGCGGTTGCGCAGTTCCTCGAAGGCATCCTTCAGCGCGCCAGGCATCGCCACGAAGTCGGTACGGCCGCGTGCACCCTGTTCAGCGATGGCGAACACGCTCTTCTCCGCAGAGGCCAGCAGCTCACTGCTGTCACGGCCCTCAGGCTGGAAGCCATCGTTGACGATGTCGGTGCCGACCTGGATCAGCTGCCGCAGCACGGCCTTGTCACGCACGATCTCGGCATAGGCCACGATGTTGGCCGCCGACGGCGTGGTGCTCGCCAGCTCGATCAGGTAGGCACCATCGCCCACCAGCTCCAGCTTGCCCTGTGATTCGAACCACTCGCCCAGGGTCACCGCGTCGAACGGCCGCTCGCGCTCGGACAGCTCACGGATCGCGCGGTAGATCATCTGGTGATCGCGGCGGTAGAAATCGCCCTCGGTCAGCTGGTCGTTGACCCGGTCGTAGGCCTCCGGCGCCAGCATCAGGCCACCCAGCACCGCCTGCTCGGCTTCCACCGAATGCGGCGGAACGCGCAACTGGTCGATACGCGATTCATCGCGATCACGATCAAAGCCATCACCGCGCTCTCTGCGGTTGGAACGGAAGCCGGAACGAGCGGACATGCTGCGGTGTTTCCTGCAAAAGTGGGCCGGACGAGTGTAGGCATGCGCCGACCCCGGCAGCCATGGACAAGCCTGTGGATAAGCCGTGGAGAAACGGGGGATATCCGCCAGTGCCTGGCCACTCTGGCGCGGGGGCGTCGCAGTGCCTGCGACGGGCGCCGTTGCGGCGCCCGGGTGGGTCATTATCGCAGATCAGGCGGCCAGGGTCGGATTCCGTGCAGCGCAAGGGCTCCGGTGCTCAGCGGAACGTGGGGCCAGGGCCCGCCGCTGCGCGCCGGGATCCGACCCGCGGCCTGGCTGCTGCTACCCCATCGGTCTCAGTCGCCCTTCACATGCACCGCGATCAGTGCCAGGAACCGGTCCACGTAGCCCTGCAGGAATTTCTGCGTGCCCTCGTTGTGGATCGTGCCGTCGGCGTCGATCAGGCCGTCCTTGAAATGGATGAACGCCTCGGGCTGGCCGAGCACGTGCATGTCCAGGAAGGCCAGGCTGTTGCGCAGGTGCTGCTGGGCCACGGCGGTGCCGATCTGGCCGATGGAGGCGCCGATCACCGCCGCCGGCTTGCCGGCAAACGCACTGTCACCGTAGGGGCGCGAGCCGATGTCGATGGCGTTCTTCAGCACGCCCGGCACCGACCGGTTGTATTCGGGGGTCACGAACAGCACCGCGTCGGCGGCGCGCACCTGATCCTTCAGCCGGGTGCCCTGAGGCGGGTACTGGCCATCGAAATCCTGGTCGTACAGCGGTAGATCACCAATCTGCACGTACTGGAAGCGCGCGCGGTCGCCAGCGATCTTCTCCAGCGCATGGGCCAGCTTGCGGTTGCAGGAATCCTTGCGCAGGCTGCCGACGAACACGGCGATGGTGGGGACGGACATAGGGACATACTCCTCACGGTGCGGGAGGCCCAGCCTAGACGCCGGGCCCGTGCCGTCCGGTGAAGATCAGCCCCCGGTCACGCGGGCCCGCACCTGCCGCCAATGCGCCTGCCAGGCCTGGAACATCAGCACGTTCCACAGGTGGGTATGCCACTTGCGCTGGCCGCCCAGGAACTGCTGCCACAGCGGCTGCACCGCCGCCGCCGACAGCACGCCTTCGCGCTCCAGGCGCGCCGGCTGCAACAGATCCTCGGCCCACGGCCGCAGGTCGCCCTTCAGCCAGTCGCTGACCGGCGCGCCGAACCCGCGCTTGGGCCGGTGCACCATTGACTGCGGCACGTAGCGGCCAAGCACGCGCTTGAGCAGCACCTTGCTGGTGGTTTCGCTGCGCTTGAAGCCCAGCGGCAGCGACCAGGCGAACTCGGCCACGCGCCAGTCCAGCAGCGGCGCGCGTGCCTCCAGGCTGACCGCCATCGAGGTGCGGTCGACCTTGCAGAGCAGGTCATCCGGCAGGTAGGTCACGTAATCGGCCAGCATCATCGCGTCGGCCGGCGTGCCGGCACCGTGCAGCGGATCGGCCAGGTCGTAGAAGCTGCCGGCGGCCTGTGCGCCGGGCACTGCCGCGGCGGGGTCGCGCCAGCGCGAGATGCGGTTGCGGTACACGTCGCCAATGCCTCGCGCGCCGGACTCGGCCAACAGCGCGGCCAGTCCGCCGGTCCGCGAGGCCTCGCCCTGGTGCTGCGCGCGCGCGCCCATCCAGCGTCGCAGCGGGCCCGGCACGCGGCCCAGCATCTGCCAGTTGCGCAGCGCGCGCACGTAGCGGGTATAGCCGAAGAACAGCTCATCACCGCCGTCGCCAGACAACGCCACGGTCACGCCCTGCCGCGCCAGCCGGGCGACCAGCGCGGTTGGCACCTGCGAGGCATCGGCAAAGGGTTCGTCGAACATTGCCGGCAGCTGCGGCACGACTGCCAGTGCATCCGCGCCGCTGACGTAGAGCTCGGTGTGGTCGCAGCCCAGATGCGTGGCCAGTTCCCTGGCCAGCGGTGCCTCGTCGTGGCCCGAATCGGTGAAGCCGATGCTGAAGCTGTGCACCGGCTGCCCGCTCTGCGCCTGCATCAGCGCCGCCACCAGCGACGAATCGGTACCGCCGGACAGGAACACGCCCACCGGCACGTCGGCCACCATGCGCAGCGCCACCGCGTCGCGCAGCAGCCCGTCCAGCTGCTCCTCTGCTTCCTCGATGCGGCCCTGGAACGGCGCAGCCAGTGCCGCCTGCATGCGTGCACGCGCATCCCAGTACGGGCGCTGCGCCTGCTCCGGGCGATGCGCCGATGCACCCGCCGCTACGGCTTCGGCGTCCAGGCGCAGCATGCGGCCGGGCATCAGCTTGTAGCAGCGCTGGTGGATGCTGTGCGGGGCCGGAATGTAATCCAACCGCAGCAACAGGGTCAGCGCGTCGCGGTCGATGTCGTTGTCGAACGCCGGGTGCTGCCACAGCGCTTTCAGTTCGGAACCGAACACCAGGGTGTCACCGGCCCAGCCGTAGTACAGCGGCTTCTTGCCAACGCGGTCGCGTGCCAGCCACAGGCACTGCGCCTGGCGGTCCCACAGCGCGATGGCGAACATGCCGTTGCAACGCTGCAGGGTTTCTTCCATGCCCCACTGCAGGATCGCCGCGAGCAGCACTTCGGTGTCGGAATGGCCACGGAAAGCATGCCCCAGCGGCTCCAGTTCGGCACGCAGGGCGGCGAAGTTGTAGACCTCGCCGTTGTAGGCCATCACGTAGCGGCCATCGGACGAGGCCATCGGCTGGTGGCCCAGCGGCGACAGATCGAGAATGCTCAGCCGACGGTGCGCCAGCGCGATGCCTGCCCCGGCATCGACCCAGCTGCCGCCATCATCCGGCCCGCGGTGGTGCAGCGCCTCGCCCATGGCCAGGACCTGCGCCTGCAGCACCTCGGCCGACGCCACCGGCGCCGGCAACAACATTCCCGCCAATCCACACATGCATCAAGGTTCCTGCGCCAGTTCAAGGGCGGCGCCAATCACCGCATTGTCGCTTGGAAGCCCGAACATTGCTGCCCCTGCCAGCGGGGTATAGGTATCGGCGCCGCAGACCCGGCGCAGCGGCAGGTGGCCGAAACCGGCCTCGACCAGTGCGGTGACCACACCCTCGCCCACCCCTCCACTGTGGCGGCCCTCGTCCAGCACCAGCACGCGCCGTGCGCTGGCGGCCTGGCTGGCGATGAAGCCGGCATCCAGCGGCACCAGCCAGCGCAGGTCGACCACCCGTACCTGCCAGCCCAGTTGCTGTTCGATGGCCCGCGCTGCGCGCAGCGCCATCGGCACGCCATTGCCGTAGGTGTAGACCACCAGGTCGCCAGCCTCCGGCCCGTAAACACGGCCTTCGCCCGGCACCAGTGCCCGGCCCTGGGCCGGGTAGTCGAACAGCCACTGGCCATCGCCCGGCTCATGCAGGTCCTTGCTCATGTACAGCGCGATCGGCTCCAGGAACACCGCCACGCGCCCATCCACCCGGGCCAGCGCCGCCAGCGTGCGCAGCATCATCACCGCGTCGTCGCCGCGCGATGGGCAGCCGACCACCAGCCCGGGGATGTCGCGCAGGGCGGTGACCGAGTTGTCGTTGTGGAAATGGCCGCCGAAACCCTTCTGGTAGCCCAGCCCGGCCACCCGCACCAGCATCGGGTTGCGGTACTGGTCGTTGGAGAAGAACTGCAGCGAACAGGCTTCGCCACGCAGCTGGTCGATGGCGTTGTGCAGATAGGCCAGGTACTGGATCTCCGGGATCGGCAGCATGCCCATGTTGGCCAGGCCCTGCGCCATGCCCAGGATCATGGTCTCGTCCAGCAGGGTGTTGAAGACCCGGCGCGGCCCGAAGCGGCGCAGCAGATCCTTGGTGACGGTGTAGACACCGCCCTTCTGCGCCACGTCCTCGCCGAACAGCAGGCTCTGCGGATACTTGGCCAGCAGCTCCTGCAGACCATGATTGATCTGGATTGCGAGATGCCGCGGCGCCTGTCGTTCCGGCAATGCCTCGGCACCGCCATAGAGTGCCTCGCGTGCTTCGGCAGCGACCTCGCGCTGCGCTTCGGCCTGCACCGCTGCAGGGGTGTACGGTGCCAGCGGCGCCATCACCTCCCGCAGCGACTGCAGCTTCGCACTGCCTTCGGCATCGGCGGCAGCGGCCATGCAACGCGCGCGCATCGTTTCGTAGGCCACTTCGATGGCGGCCGCATCCATCCAGCCTGATTCCAGCGCGATCTGCGCCGAGCGCAGCAGCGGATCCTGCGCCTCGGCCGCGCACAGTTCCGGCAGCGCGCGCCATTCCACTTCAAAGTCGGTGCCGGCATGGCCCATCAGGCGCGTGGTGCGCAGATGCAGGAAGGTCGGCCGCCGCGTGCGCCGGCAGTGTTCCACCGCCGCCTGCACCTGGGCGTGCCCGGTGGCCAGGTCGAGGCCATCGGCAAAGAAATAATCCAGCCCCGGCTGGTGGCTGAAGCGCTCGGCGATCCAGCCATCGGGGGTCTTCACCGAGATGCCCAGGCCGTTGTCCTCGCAGACGAACAGGATCGGCGCCGGTAGTTTCTGGTAGGCCGACCACATCGCGGTATTGAAGGCGGTCTGCGCGGTGGCGTGGTTGGCCGACGCATCGCCGAACGAGCACAGCACGATGCTGTCGGTGGGAATGGGCAGCGCCTGCCCCAGCCGCTTGCCACTCTCGATGGCCAGCGCGGTACCCAGCGCCTTGGGCAGGTGCGACGCAATCGTCGAGGTCTGCGGCAGCACCCACAATGGCTTGCTGCCCCACACCTTGTGGCGGCCACCGCTGGCCGGATCATCCGCGCTGGCGGCGAAGGACAGTGCCGCATCGCGCAGCGGGTCGATGCCCGGCACCTGCCGCGAACGCTCGGCCATGAAGGCGCCGGAACGATAGTGCAGGAAGGCAGGATCGGTGTGCCGGCAGGCCCGCGCCAGCAGCGCGTTGCCTTCATGGCCGGACGAACCGATGGTGTAGAAGACCTTGTTCTGCACGCGCAGCACGCGCGCCATCAGGTCCAGCTGGCGGCTGGCCAGCTGCGAGTCGAACAGTTCATCGAAGGCGGCAGCGGTGAGCGTACTGCCCGGCAGGATCGGAGCATCTGCCGCGGGTCGCGGGCGCGGCGTCCCGCGCCACCCGCGCACCGCCTCAAGGAAATTGACGTCGCACACCTCGGCGCGGTTGAGCCCCCGCATGCGTGCGGGAATCGGATCCGGAACCACAGCGAACATCGAACACCCTCCGTGTCGTTGTTGCGTTCCGCCCGGCAATACCGGGCGCTACCCTGTGGGCATCAAGCCGCCTCGAAGCGCGAGCGCACCTCGGCGGTCACCGCCGGCATCGGCAGGAAGCGCGGCTGCGCACGCACGCGCTGCAGCCAGGCGCGAACTTCCGGGAACGGCTCCAGGCTGATGCCGCCCTCGCCCGCCACATCGGTATAGGCAAACAGGGCGATATCGGCAATGCCGTATCCGCTGCCGGTGAACCACTGCGCTTCGCGCAGGTGCTGCTCCATCACCGCCAACGCGGTGGCGGCACGCTCGTGCAGGCGTGGCAGTTCGGCACGGCGTGGCGAGTCGGGCGCCGTCCAGCCCCGGATGAAGCGCGCTACCGCCACGCACGGCTCGTGCGTGTACTGCTCGAAGAACATCCAGCTCAACGCCTGCGCACGCTCCCAGCCATCGCTGGGCAGGTAGGGCGTGCCTTCGGCCAGCCAGAACAGGATCGCGTTGGATTCGGTCAGCACGCGGCCGTCGTCGCGGACGATCAGCGGCACCTTGGCATTCGGGTTGAGCGCCAGGAATTCGGGCGTGTGGGTCTGGCCATGGGCACTGTCCACTTCCACCCAGCGGTAACGGCTGCCGAGCTGCTCAAGCAGCAGCCGGACCTTGTGGCAATTGCCCGAGACCGACATGCCATGCACCGTCAGCGGGACGCGCTCTTCCACCATTGCCTGCTCCATCGGATCCGGCCGGCGGCCGGCTGCGTGCAGTCTGGCAAGTGCGCCAGGGAATGCCAAGCGCGGATGCAGCATGGCACCCCGGTAGTGCCGGCCGCTGGCCGGCATCCTCCATGCAGCTGGATCCAAGCGATTGCCGGCCAGCGGCCGGCACTACCGGGCCACGTTCAGCGTGCACGCTGCCGCCACTGTTCGCGCGACTGGCCCCAGATCTGCATCGGTTTGTCGTTGTACGGCGGCGGCAGTTCGCCCATCCGCAGCAACGTGCTGCCCAGCTTGCGCGCGACCGCCCGCGAGTTGTCGTTGTTCTCGGCGATGGTATGGATCACCTCGTGCCAACCCAGCGTGTCGAAGGCCCAGTCGATCGCCGCGACCGCCGCTTCCGGCGCATAGCCCCGGCCCCAGCTCGCGCGGCGGATGCCCCAGCCGACCTCGGTACCCGGCCAGTCCTGCGGTTGCCAGGGGCCCATCCGCCCGATCCAGTCCCCGCTGGATTTTTCGATCACGCTGAACATCGAGAAGCCGAACAGCTGCCAGGCGCCAGCCAGGCTGCAGAAGCCGCGCCAGGCTACCGAAGGCGGCTGCACGCCACCGAGCGTGCGCATCGTTTCCTCGTCGGCGCAGAACGCCAGATAGGGTTCGTAGTCCTCGCGCAGCAGCGGACGCAGGATCAGGCGCTCGGTTTCCAGGCGCAGGTCGAAGATGCTCATGCCGACTCCATGTCGAAGGGGCCACCATGATGGTGGATTCCGCCTCCACACGGATGAATGCCCGCGCTCACAACGAAACGGGCCGGCATGCGCCGGCCCGTCGGGTACAGCACGTATTCTGGATTACTGGCGCGTGGCCGCAGTGGCGCCGGCAGCAGCGGTCTGCGTGACCAGCTGGCCATCGACCACCGGCAGGCGATCACTGGCCGGCTTGTTGTCCATGCGCACGGTCTTCTCGGCGCCGTCGTAGCGGTAGGTCACGTTGTAGCCCTTCACCACGTCATTGGTGCCCATGGCGATGCGGTTGCCCGGCTTGCTGGCCATGCGCATGGTGCCGGTGGTGCCGTCCTCGTTGCGGTAGGTCACGTTGTAGCCGGTAACACGGCTCGACTCGGAGGTGGCGGTCTCGGTGTGGCACTGGCGCTCGGTGCGGTTGACCACGCGGCCACCCACATGGCGCTTGTCGATCTGGTTGCCGATGAAGCCACCGGCCACGGCACCGGCTGCGGTCGCGGCCTTCTTGCCGTTGCCACCGCCGACCTGGTTGCCGAGCAGGCCGCCGACCACCGCGCCGACCACGGTGCCGCCGACGTTGCCGTCACGCTCCGGCAGGCGCTCCTGCACGGTCACGTCCTGGCAGACCTCGTGCGGGGTCTGGGTGGTGGAGGTCTCGCGCACGGGATCGGTGCCGATCACGGTGGCGTAGGCCTTCTGCTTCTCGGTGATCGGGTCGACCTTCAGCACGTCGGCGTATTCCAGCCCGCGCGGTGCAGACGGGTCGAGCTTGTCACCACGCGCGCCATCGTCAACGGCATTGCCGTCAACCAGCCGCGATTCACCGTTGGGGGTTCCGGCGCTGATGGAATCAGGCGACTTGTCGCCACTCTTCATGAAGGCGGCGGTGGCGATGCCACCGACCAGCAGCGCGCCCGCTGCGACCAGGACAGTTGTAGTTGTGCTTTTCATGACCTGCTCCTTGCGGACCATCCGCAACGTTCTCGGCCCAGATTGCAGCATGCACTGCCTGAACGGAATCTCCACATTTCCTGCTCATTCCTGTAACCCATTCAGCATCGGGAAATGCTGGGCCCGTGGTAGCGTTTGCATATTCCCCACGAGGATCCACGCCATGGCCAACCCGATGCTGCTGCCGGTACTGCAATGGGCCCGCCGGCTGCGCTACCCCACCCTGTTCAAGCTGACCGCCGGCCTGTTCGTGCTGACCCTGTTCATTCCCGACCCGATTCCGTTCGTCGACGAGCTGGTACTGGGCTTCGGCACCCTGCTGCTGGCCAACTGGAAGAGCCGCAATACGGTCCCGGCCCCGCCGCCGCTGGAACAGCGTTGATCCCGCTGGTCGACAGCCACTGCCATCTGGATGCCAGTGAATTCGATGCTGACCGCACGGCGGTGATCGAGCGCGCGGGCGCTGCGGGCGTGCGCGAGCAGGTGGTACCGGCCGTCACGGCCGCCAGCTGGCCGAAGCTGCGCGAGGTCTGCCGGCAGGCACCGGGGCTGTACCCGGCCTACGGCCTGCATCCGATGTTCCTGGCCGAGCACCGGCCCGACCATCTGCCGCTGCTGCGCGAATGGATCGTTCGCGAACGCCCGTGCGCGATCGGCGAATGCGGGCTGGACTTCTTCGTCGAGGGACTGGATGCAGAGGCGCAACAGGCGTACTTCATCGGCCAGCTGCAACTGGCCCGCGAGTTCGAGCTGCCGGTGATCGTGCATGCGCGACGCGCGGTGGATGCGGTCATTGCCGCGATCCGTCGCGTCGGCGGCCTGCGCGGCGTGGTGCACAGCTTTTCCGGCAGCCCGGAACAGGCCGCGCAACTGCACCGGCAAGGCTTCCTGCTCGGTCTCGGTGGTCCGCTGACCTACGGTCGCGCGCAACGGCTGCAGCGCCTGGTGCGCGGGATGCCGCTGGAACAGCTGCTGCTGGAGACCGACGCGCCCGACCAGCCTGACGCCGGCATCCGCGGCCAGCGCAACGAACCAGCGCGACTGGCAGTCATCGCCCGCCACGTGGCTGCACTGCGCGGGATGGAGCTGGACGCGGTGGCCCGGGCCACGACGGAGAATGCGCGGCGCCTGTTCGCGCTGCCGGCAATGTAACGGGCAGGTGCCGGCCGCTGGCCGGCACGATCCATCACACCTCGCTGGACTCGACCACTTCGGCCTTCACCTTCTTCGGCTCCAGCAGCATTTCAAGCGCCTTGCCGACCGCCGCGAAGGCGAAGGCACCGGTGATGTGGGTTGCCGCACCGAGGCCTGCGCCACAGTCCAGTTTCAATGCAGCATCCGCACCGAGGTTCGGGCGGATGCCGCAGACGCTGCCATCGGCCTGCGGATACTTCACGTTTTCCAGCGAGTACACCGCCGGTACGCCAAAATAGCGCTTGGCATTCTTCGGGAAATTGAACTCGCTGCGCAGCTTCTTGCGGATCAGCGCCAGCATGGCGTCGTGCTCGGTGCGCGAGACATCGCGGATGCGCACCAGGGTCGGATCGGTGCGACCACCGGCAGCCCCCACGGTCAGCAGCGGCAGCTTGCGGCGGCGGCACCAGGCGATCGTCTCGACCTTCACCCGGAAGCTGTCGCAGGCATCGATCACCAGGTCGAAGCCATGGTCCAGCAACTCGGCCATGTTCGACACGGTCAGGAATGCCTGCACGGCATCGACCTCGATGTCCGGGTTGATCGCACGGCAACGCTCGCCCATCGCCTCGGCCTTGTTGCGGCCGTAGTTGCCTTCCATCGCCGGCAGCTGCCGGTTGGTGTTGGACACGCAGATGTCATCGGCGTCGATCAGGGTCAGGTGGCCGACCGCCGAACGCGCCAGCGCTTCCACCACCCACGAGCCGACCCCGCCCATGCCCACCACCGCCACGCGGCTGCCCTGCAGGCGCTCGAGCGCACCTACGCCATACAGCCGTTCGATGCCGGCGAAGCGTTGTTTGACCTGTTCGTTCATGCGGCTATTTTAACGTGCAGGCGCCAGCGCCTACAGCGCGCCGGCATCGAACCCACCGTTGCACGCCAGGAGAGCCCGCCATGAACGCCAGCCCGCCCCGCCGCCCGTCCACTGCCCAGCGGTACCTGTTCGTGCTGTGCCTGGGCCTGCTGATCGGCCTGGTCGCCACGGTCATGGTCGGCCGCGCCCTGCAGGCCCGCCGCGACCCGTTCCCGGACAGCCTGATGCAGGTGATGCAGCGGCAAGCGCAGCTGCTGCAGCAGGCCCAGCAGCAGAACCGCTGCAGCCTGGCCGACAGCGTGCCGCGGCTGCAGGCCCTGCGCCTTCTGTCCAACGACCTCGACCTGGCCTTTCCCGGGCTGAAGGACAACGGCCGGTTCCAGCAGCACGCCAGCCAGCTGCGCGGCAACCTCAACGCCGCATTGGCGGCTCCGCCCAGTGACTGCACCGCCCTGGCCAAGGTCGTGGAAACCGTGCAGGCCGACTGCCGTGCCTGCCACCAGGACTTCCGCTGACGCGCATTCATCCTGTAGCCGGGCAAGGCACGCCTGGTTGGCACCTTGTTCACGTTCGAAAGGAGAGGATTCGTCCACCCTGCTGCATGACGCAGTACCACCCAACACACCCGCCTTCACGGCCAGGAGACGCTCCATGAAGATCCAGCTCATTGCCGCCAGCGCCATCGCTACCCTCGCCCTGGCTGGCTGTGCCACCTCGCCCGGCTACGGTGGCGGTGGTTACAACAACGGCTACAACAATGGTGGCTACGGCAACAACGGCGGTTACAACCAGGGCCGTTGCGCTGACTGTGGCATCGTCACCCGCATCAACACCGTGCCGTCGGGCCGCACCGCGCCCAGCGCGACCGGCGCCATCCTCGGCGGCATCGTCGGTGCCGTGGCCGGCCATGAGATCTCCGATCACACCGGTGGCAGCCGTGGCAACAAGAACATCGCTGCGGCCGCAGGTGCGGTCGGTGGCGCGCTGGCCGGCAACCAGATCCAGAAGAACGTCACCAGCGATACCTACGACATCAGCGTGCGCATGGACGATGGCCGCACCATCGTGGTCAACCAGCGCGACCTCGGCGGCATCCGCGAAAACACCTACGTGCGCGTGGTCAACGGCAAGGTCATCCTGCGCTGACCTGCGCCGGGCCGGCGGCAAAGAAAAAGGCCCGCTTGCGCGGGCCTTTTTCATGTGACGGCTTGCAGCGCGATCAGGTCGGCTGCACGGCGTCGGCCTGCAGGCCCTTCTGGCCCTGCACGACGGTGAAGGTGACCTTCTGGCCTTCCTTCAGGCTCTTGAAGCCCTGGGTCTGGATGGCACGGAAGTGCACGAACACGTCTTCGCCGTTTTCACGGCTGATGAAGCCGAAGCCCTTTGCATCGTTGAACCACTTGACGGTACCGGTCTCGCGATCAGACATCTCACTAACTCCCTGGTGACTCTCTCTTGTTGTTGGAAACGCCTGGTGGGCGGCTGACAAGCAAGGGGGAAGCGAGGTGCATCGATGCAGCGGATCGGGAAGATCTTGCTTCATCAGGCCACGATCCACGGTGACCTTGCCAAGCTCAGCGACTGCAACTTAACCCGCCCAAAACGAAAAAGCAACTGGCAAAATCTTTCACTGTCAACCCCAAAACGGCGACCATACGGGACAGCATGGGACTCTCATTCATCTTATATCTGCTAGCGGTCATTTTTGTCCTTGTCGGCATCGCCGGAATCATCCTGCCAGCCCTGCCCGGCATCCCGCTGGTGTTCATCGGACTGCTGCTGGCGGCTTGGGCGGACGGCTTCACCCACGTCGGCTGGCCGACCCTGGTCGCGCTGGGCGTACTGACCGTCCTCTCGCTGCTGGTGGACGTGCTGGCCACGGTGGTGGGTGCGCAGCGGGTCGGTGCCAGCCGCAAGGCGCTGTGGGGTACGTTCGTCGGCAGCATCGTCGGCCTGTTCTTCATGCCGATCGGCCTCTTTGCAGGCCCCCTGATCGGCGCCCTGGCCGGCGAGTACTGGCACACCCGCGAACTGGGGCGCTCGACCAAGGTAGGCCTGGCCACCTGGCTCGGTATCCTGCTCGGCCTGGCGCTGAAACTGGCCGTGGTGATCGCGATGCTCGGCCTGTTCGCCTTCGCCTGGTTCCTGTAACCCGCACTGCCTTCACGCCGCGCGCACGCGGTGCCCGTGCATAAACCGTGGGGGCTGGCCGTGAACCGGTGCAGCCGCCACACTGTGCGATTCCCGTATTCACCTAAGGGCCTGCTGTAATGACCCTGTCTCCGCTGCTTCCCCGTCTCGCGCCGCTGGCGCTGGCCCTGGCCAGTGCGCCGCTGGCCGCGCAGGAGTTCGCGCCCAGCGCCGAAGCCTCGCCGGCCGCGTGCGCGGCGATTACCACCGATGCTGCCCGCCTGGCCTGTTATGACCGCCAGTTCGGCCGTACCCCGCAGGCCACTGCCGAGGCCGACGCTGCGGCCGAGGCGGCCGCGCAGGCCCGTCGCGAAGAACGCCAGACTGCACGCGTGAGCCAGGGCGAAGAGAAGCTGCGCGAGCGGGTCAGCGATCTGTTCCGTCCAGCAGCCCCTGACAGCGCACTGGCCAATGCTGGCCGCGGTTCGCTGCTGGACAGCCGCTGGGAACTGGCCGAGGACTCCAAGCTGGGCCCGTTCCAGCTGCGCGCCTACAAGCCGGTGTACCTGCTGCCGGCATTCTGGACCAGCGATCGCAACACCACGCCGCATTCGCCGAACCCGGCCAACACGGTCACCACGCCGCAGGTGCTGGACAGTGCCGAGCTGAAGTTCCAGATCAGTTTCAAGACCAAGATCGCCGAGAACCTGTTCGGCGACAACGGCGACATCTGGGCCGGCTACACCCAGAGCTCGCGCTGGCAGGCCTACAACGGCGAGGATTCACGCCCGTTCCGCGAAACCAATTACGAGCCGGAAGTGATGATGGTGTTCCGCAACGGCTACTCGATCGGTGGCTGGCGCGGGCGCATGACCGGCATCGCGCTGAACCACCAATCCAACGGCCGCGCCGACCCGCTTTCGCGCAGCTGGAACCGGGTGATGCTCAACATCGGCCTGGACCGCGAGAACTGGGCGCTGGTACTGCGCCCCTGGTACCGCATTCCCGAGACCCGCAGCGACGACAACAACCCGGACATCGAGGATTACATGGGCCGCGGTGATGCGACCCTGACCTGGAACCGCAACGGCCACGAAGTCTCGCTGATGGCGCGCCATTCGCTGCGCACCGGCAGCCGCTCGCACGGTGCCCTGCAGCTGGATTACGGTTTCCCGATCAGCAACCTGCTGCGCGGGCATGTGCAGGTGTTCGACGGTTACGGCGAAAGCCTGATCGACTACAACCACAAGGCCACCTACGTGGGCGTGGGCGTGTCGCTGCTGGAGTGGTTCTGATGCCCGTGACGATCTGGCACAACCCGGCCTGCAGCAACTCGCGCGGCGCATTGAAGCTGATACGTGATGCCGGCTTTGATCCAGCGGTGATCGAGTATCTCGGCAATCCACCCGATGTGGCTACACTGCGCCAGGTGCTGGCCGAATCAGGATTGAGCGCACGTGATCTGGTGCGCAGCAAGGAGGCGCAGTTCGCCGAACTGGGCCTGGAAGGTGCGGACGAGGCCACGCTGCTGGCCGCGATGGCCGAACACCCGCGACTGATCAACCGCCCCGTGGTGCGCACGGACAAGGGCACACGCCTGTGCCGTCCACCGGAAACAGTGCTGGAGATCCTGTAACCCGCACCGCCGCCGCGTAGCGGAGCGTGTTGGTAGAGTCGACTGTTAGTCGACTCCCTCCTCACCCTTCATATGCATCCGCGGAAAAGCCCGCACTGCGTGCGATAGTCGACTGACAGTCGACTCTACCCCAGCGCCCTCTTCTACCCGGATGCCCTCCCCCCCGGCTGGCTTACAGCCAGTCGGTGATGCCTTCGCGGCGGTACACCTCGGCGAACGCCGGGCGCGCCTTCATCGACGTGGCGTGCGCCTTCAGTACCGGCCAGGTGTCGGTGGGCCTGGGCATGTTGCGCGACCAGCGCATCAGCATCACCAGCATGTAGTCGACCACGCAGGGCGTGGCGCCCAGCAGGTAGGGGCCATGTGCATGCAGGTGCGCGGCCACATGCTGCCAGGCCGCTTCCAGGCGCTGCCGTGCCATGCCGCGGCTGGCCTCGATATTCGCCTCGCCCGCCATTTCGTGTGGATAGAACCAGGCTCGATAGGCCGGCTGCAGCGTATTGGCACACCAGAACATCCAGCGGTAGGCATCGGCGCGCTGCGGCGTGCCCAGCGCGGGCAGCAGGTTGGCGTCCGGATGGCGATCAGCCAGGTACAACGCAATGGCCGCCGCTTCGGTCAGTACCAGGCCATCGATCAGCAGTGTCGGCACCACACCGGCCGGATTCAGCGCCAGGTACTGCGCCGACTTGTGCTCGCGCGCGTCGAAATCCAGCAGCACCAGTTCATGCTCGATGCCCAGCTCGATCAGCAGCCAGTGCACCACCAGCGCGGCGGTACTGGTCGAACCATACAGCGTGGTGCTCATGCAGAAGATCCTGTACAGGTGGATCAGCCGATTATGCGCCCGCGCGCACGATCGTTGCTCAGCCGCAGCTGCTCATGCAGGAATCCCGGCGTTCGCCACAGGACATCATCGGCGCGCGCATCGTACAGTCATGCGTCTTCAGTTCGCAGGCACGGCGCAGGTCCGGGTTGTCCACGTCCTTGCAGCGCTTGTCCGGCGCCGGCACCATCCGCTGCTCGCAATTGCTCTGGCGGCTGCCGAGAGAGTCATTCTGCGCCATGCAGCTGCGATAGCCGGCCTGGCACTGCACGCGGCACTGCGCCGATGCAGGGAAATCCGCGCCTTCGTACGACGCTGGGGTGTTGCAGCCGGCCAGCGCCAGCAGCATGCCTACCACGATGAATCGATGCAGGGCCATGGACACATCCTGTGCGAGGGTGTGCCGACCGTAGCAGAGCAAGGGCTACAGGCGCGTTAATCCTCCCCCCGGATACAACAACGGCGCCACACGGGCGCCGTTGTCTGGACCGGAGCGTGCGGGGAGTTACTCCACCACCACCGGAATCTTGCCGATGCGGGCCTGCCATTCGCGCGGGCCGGTCTTGTGCACCGATTCACCGGTGGAGTCGACTGCCACGGTCACCGGCATGTCCTGCACGGTGAACTCGTAGATCGCCTCCATGCCCAGGTCAGCGAAACCAACCACCTTGGCGGCCTTGATCGCCTTGGACACCAGGTAGGCCGAGCCACCGACGGCCATCAGGTAGGCCGACTTGTGCTTCTTGATCGCCTCGATCGCGGCCGGGCCGCGCTCGGCCTTGCCGACCATGCCCAGCAGGCCGGTCTGTGCCAGCACCTGCTCGGTGAACTTGTCCATGCGGGTGGCGGTGGTCGGGCCGGCCGGGCCCACCACTTCGTCGCGCACCGGATCTACCGGGCCGACGTAGTAGATGAAGCGGCCCTTCAGATCGACCGGCAGTTGCTCGCCCTTGTTGAGCATGTCGACCATGCGCTTGTGCGCGGCATCGCGGCCGGTCAGCAGCTTGCCGTTGAGCAGCAGGGTCTGGCCCGGCTTCCAGCTGGCCACGTCTTCCGGCGTGATCGTGTCCAGGTCCACGCGGGTGCCCTTGGACGCGTCGTAGGTCAGCTTCGGCCAGTCTTCCAGCGACGGCGGATCCAGCATCACCGGGCCGCTGCCATCGAGGGTGAAGTGCGCATGGCGGGTGGCCGCGCAGTTCGGGATCATCGCCACCGGCAGGTTGGCCGCGTGGGTCGGGTAGTCGTTGATCTTGATGTCGAGCACGGTGGTCAGGCCACCCAGGCCCTGCGCACCGATGCCCAGCGCGTTGACCTTCTCGTACAGCTCCAGGCGCAGCTCTTCGATGCGGTTGGACGCACCACGGGCCTGCAGCTCGGTGATGTCGATCGGCTCCATCAGCGCTTCCTTGGCCAGCAGCATCGCCTTCTCGGCGGTGCCACCGATGCCGATGCCGAGCATGCCCGGCGGGCACCAGCCGGCGCCCATGGTCGGCACGGTCTTCAGCACCCAGTCGACGATCGAGTCGGACGGGTTGAGCATGGCGAACTTGGTCTTCGCTTCCGAACCACCGCCCTTGGCGGCGACGATCACGTCGACCTTGTTGCCCGGCACCACCTTGACGTTGACCACGCCCGGGGTGTTGTCCTTGGTGTTGATGCGCTTGCCGGCCGGATCAGCCAGCACCGAAGCGCGCAGCTTGTTGTCCGGGTGCATGTAGGCACGGCGCACGCCTTCATTGGCCATGTCTTCCACGCCCATGGTGGCGTCGTCCCAGCGCACGTCCATGCCGATTTCCAGGAACACGGTGACGATGCCGGTGTCCTGGCAGATCGGACGGTGGCCTTCGGCGCACATCCGCGAATTGATCAGGATCTGGGCCATCGCTTCCTTCGCGGCCGGCGACTCCTCGCGCTCGTAGGCGGCGGCGAGGTTCTTGATGTAGTCGACCGGGTGGTAGTACGAGATGTACTGCAGCGCGTCGGCGATGGACTGGATGAGGTCTTCCTGCTTGATCGATGTCACGTCTTGCTCGCTTGCTCGAGGCTGGCGGGGGTAATCCGCCCATTTTACCCCCTCCCCCGGCCCCGGGGTGGTAGTGCCGGCCGCTGGCCGGCAAGATCCCCCCGACGCTCTGTCACGCCACGCGCCACTGCGGCGTCCTTGCCCACATGAACGCCGAAACCGCTTTCCAGACCCACCGCCCGCGCCTGATGGCCCTGGCCTACCGCCTGCTTGGCAGCCGCGCCGACGCCGAAGACGTGGTCCAGGATGCCTGGCTGCGCTGGTCCGGCGCCGACCCGGCGGCCGTCCGCGACCCCGAAGCCTGGCTGGTCACCACCACCACCCGGCTCGGCCTGGACCGGCTGCGCGCGGCCAAGCGCGAGCGCGTGCACTACGTCGGCCCATGGCTGGCCGAGCCGCTGGCGGTCACCCTGGAGCCCGACCCGGCGCCCGGCCCGGCCCAGCTGCATGCGCTGGCCGACGACGTTTCGGTCGCCTTCCTGACCCTGCTTGAACAGCTCGGCCCCGAGGAACGCGCCGCCTTCCTGCTGAAGGAGGCCTTCGACCACGACTACCGCGAGATCGCCGAGCTGATCGGCCACAGCGAGGCCAACTGCCGGCAGCTGGTGCACCGTGCCCGGCAGCGCCTGCAGGCCGGACGGCCGCGCTTCAACGCCGATGCCAGCCAGCACCGGCAGCTGCTGGCGCGCTTCATGGATGCCTCGCAGCGCGGCGACAGCGAGGCGATCCAGGCCCTGTTGCACACCAACGCGTTGCTGGTGTCCGACGGCGGCGGTGTGGTCACCGCAGCGGTGCGCCCGCTGCTGGGCGCCGAGCGCATCGGTCGCCTGTTCTGGGCCATTGCCCGCCGCGGCGCGGTGCATCCGGCGCAGTTGGGCTACGTCAACGGCGAGCCGGCGATCCTGCGCTTTGTCGGTGATCGCTTGCACTCGGTCACCACCATCGAGGTGGTCGATGGCCGCATCGCCAACGTGTACAGCGTGTTGAATCCGGAAAAGCTGCCGGGGGTTGTCACGCGCGGCGACGCTACGGCGTCCTGGTAGTGAAAGGCGGCCATCGTGGCCGCCGTGGAGCCCCCGATGTCCAATCACACTTCTCCCCGCGTCCCCTACACCCGCCTGGCCGCCGAGGCCTTCAAGGGCCTGCTGGCCATCAGCCAGGCGGTGCATGACAGCTCGATCGATCCGACCCTGATGGAACTGGTGTTCCTGCGCGTGTCGCAGCTCAACGGCTGCGGCTACTGCATGGACATGCACGGCACGGCGCTGCGCAAGGGCGGCATCGAGCCGCGCAAGCTGGACACGCTGCCGGCATGGCACGAGAGCCGCTTCTTCGACGAACGCGAGCGCGCGGCGCTGGGCTGGGCCGAGGCACTGACCCGGCTGACCGACGGCGCGCCGTCGCAGGCGGCGTTCGATGCATTGGCGCCGCACTTCGATGAGAAGGGCATCAGTGACCTGAGCATGGGCATCGCGGTGATCAATGCCTGGAACCGCCTCGGTGCGGGGTTGCTGCCGCCGCTGCCGGCCTGACCCACCCCGCCTTCGACAGTTCATCGGTGCTGCTGGTAGGTGTCGACCTTGGTCGACACGGTAGATCCACGCCATGCGTGGATGCGGGAGAGTCGGATCCCTTCGCTTCGCGAAGGGCTCTGACCCGCTGTGGGTCGCTGGGGTCAGAGCCCGCGCAAAGGGATCTGACCCCGGTGCCGGCCACACGCCTGCACTGACCCCCTCTGCACGTATCAGGCGCGCACAATACGCGCATGCCTGCTACCCCCACCGCTGGCGCTGACGCCGCGAAGAAACCCAGCCTGCGCCAGCGCTTCAGGGCCATGCGCAACCTGCCGCCGTTCCTGCGCATGGTCTGGAAGACCAGTCCCGCGCTCACCCTGGCCAGCCTCGGGCTGCGCCTGATCCGCGCGCTGCTGCCGGTGGCGATGCTGTACGTCGGCAAGCTGATCATCGACAGCGCCCTGCACCTGAGCCAGCACGACGCGGGCTTCCCGCCGCTGGGCGAAGCGCTGTCCAGCGGCGTGCTGAATCCGCTGCTGGGCCTGCTGGCGCTGGAATTCGGCCTGGCCATCGCCTCGGACCTGCTCGGCCGGCTGGTCAGCTACGCCGATGCCCTGCTCTCCGAGCTGTTCGCCAACGTCACCAGCATCCGGCTGATGGAACACGCGGCAACGCTGGATCTGGAGGACTTCGAGGACCCGGACCTGCAGGACAAGCTGGACCGTGCGCGGCGCCAGACCATGGGCCGGATGAACCTGATGAGCCAGCTGTTCGGCCAGGTCCAGGACGCGATCACCGTGGCCAGCCTCGCCGTCGGCCTGCTGGTCTACGCGCCGTGGCTGATCCTGCTGCTGGCGCTGGCACTGGTGCCGGCCTTCATCGGCGAATCGCACTTCAATGCGGCCG
Organism: Stenotrophomonas sp. YJH_SMC_4; assembly: GCF_059371575.1. Taxonomy (NCBI): domain Bacteria; kingdom Pseudomonadati; phylum Pseudomonadota; class Gammaproteobacteria; order Lysobacterales; family Lysobacteraceae; genus Stenotrophomonas; species Stenotrophomonas sp. YJH_SMC_4. Next base: position 237,667 of record NZ_JCAFUR010000005.1, on the reverse strand, counting down.
GTTACAGCCTCAACTTCCAGTGGACGCCCGAGCGCCGCCAGCTCGACTACCTGCGCCAGCTCGGTGCCAGCGTGGAAACGGCCAAGGAAGTGAAGATCTACAACCTGCACCGCTTCCTGGTGGAACGCTACCGGCGGCTGTCGGTGGCGCTGTTCCAGGCCAACCGTGCACTGGCCCGGCGCCGCGCGTTCTGGGGCACGCTGCTGGCTGCGCTGGGCACGCTGGGGTATTACACCGCCTACGCCTACATTGCCTGGCGCACGGTGCGCGGCGACTTTTCGATCGGCGACCTGACCTTCCTTGCCGGCAGCTTCCTGCGCCTGCGCCAGCTGCTGGAAGGCCTGCTGATCGGCTTCTCGCAGGTGGCCAGCCAGGCGCTGTACCTGGACGACCTGTTCTCGTTCTTCCAGATCGAGCCGGAAATCCACTCGCGCGAAGGTGCGGTGCGCGTGCCGCAGCCGATCCAGCAGGGTTTCGTGTTCGAGAACGTCGGTTTCTGCTATCCCGATGCCGAACAGTGGGCGGTGCGCCACCTCGATTTCCAGCTGCAGGCCGGCGAAGTGCTGGCCCTGGTCGGCGAGAACGGCGCGGGCAAGACCACGCTGGTGAAACTGCTGGCACGGCTGTACGAGCCCGACGAAGGCCGCATCCTGCTCGACGGCCGCGACCTGCGCGACTACGACCTGGACGACCTGCGCGCCAACCTCGGGGTGATCTTCCAGGACTTCGTGCGCTACAACCTCAGCGCCGGCGAGAACATCGGCGTCGGCCAGGTCGAGGCGATGGACGACCAGGCAAGAATCGCCGATGCCGCGCGACGAGGCATGGCCGAGGAAGTAATCGACGACCTGCCCGGCGGCTACGACCAGCTGATCGGGCGCCGCTTCAAGCAGGGCGTGGACCTGTCCGGTGGCCAGTGGCAGAAGATCGCCATTGCCCGCGCGTGGATGCGCAATGCGCAGGTGATGATCCTGGATGAGCCAACGGCAGCGCTGGATGCGCGCAGTGAGTTCGAAGTGTTCCAGCGGTTCAGGGAGCTGGCGGATAATCGTACGGCAGTGCTGATTTCCCACCGTTTCTCTTCGGTACGCATGGCCGATCGCATCCTGGTGCTGGCCGATGGCCGCATCGAGGCCAGCGGCACCCATGCGCAGCTGATGGCCCAGGGAGGACGGTACGCCGAGCTGTTCGAGCTGCAGGCGGCGGGTTACCGCTGAGAACGCCTCTCGTTCCGCCCAATGAGAACCCGTCTCATTTGAGATAGAATCACCCCCGACGACTTTCGATAGATACGCCCATGTCCTCCGCTTTCGGCGCCGAAACGGTGCTTGAGGTCCGTCACTGGACCGATGCCTACTTCAGTTTCACCACTACCCGCGACAGCGGCTTCCGCTTCGAGAACGGCCAGTTCGTGATGATCGGCCTGGAAACCGAGGCACGGCCGCTGCTGCGCGCCTATTCCATCGCCAGCGCCAACTGGGAAGAGCACCTGGAGTTCTTCAGCATCAAGGTGCAGGACGGCCCGCTGACCTCGCGCCTGCAGCACATCAAGCCGGGCGACAAGGTGCTGGTCGGCAAGAAGCCCACCGGCACCCTGCTGATCAGCGACCTGCACCCGGGCAGGAACCTGTACCTGCTGGGCACGGGCACCGGCATGGCGCCGTGGCTGTCGGTCATCAAGGACCCGGAGACCTACGAGCGCTTCGAGAAGGTGATCCTCTGCCACGGCGTGCGCTACGAGAAGGATCTGGCCTACCGCGATTACTTCGAGAAGGAACTGCGTGAGCACGAGTTCCTGGGCGAGATGATCGGCGACAAGCTGCTGTACTACCCCGCGGTCACCCGCGAGCCGTTCGCCAACCAGGGCCGCCTGACCCAGCTGATGGAAAGCGGCCAGATGCAGCGCACCCTCGGCCTGCCGGAGCTGAGCCCGGAAAACGACCGCGCGATGATCTGCGGCAGCCCGCAGATGCTGGCTGATCTGCGCAGCGTGCTCGATGCCCGCGGCTTCCAGGTCTCGCCGCGCATCGGCCAGCCGGGCCACTACGTGTTCGAGCGCGCGTTCGTCGAGAAATGATCTGCAACGGCAGCCGGCCGCCGGCCGGCTCTCCGTGCGCTCCGGGATTGCCGGCCAGCGGCCGGCACTACCCCCTTCACAGCAGCGCTTCGATCGCGCTGCGCAGCTGTTCCGGCCTGGTGGTTGGCGCAAAGCGCGCAGCCACCCGCCCTTGGCGATCGACCAGGAACTTGCTGAAATTCCACTTGATGCGGGCGCTACCCAGCAGGCCGCGCTTCTCGCGTGACAGCCATGCCCACAACGGATCAGCCCCCTCGCCGTTGACCTCGATCTTCTCCGAAAGCGGGAAGCTGACCGGATAATCCAGCGAACAGAACTGGCGGATCTGCGCGGCGTCCCCCGGCTCCTGCGCGCCGAACTGGTTGCATGGGAAGCCGATCACCACCAGGCCACGCTCGCGATACTCCTGCCACAGCTGTTCCAGCCCGGTGTACTGCGGGGTGAAGCCACAGCGGCTGGCGACATTGACCAGCAACAGCGGGTGACCCCGGTACCCGGCGAGGGCCTGTGGCTGGCCGTCGAGGTCGCGGAAGCTGAAATCGTAGGCAGTGGTCATGGCGGTGAACCGTGGGCGGTGAATGCATGGTACCCGCGCCCGGCCGCGGCAACATGCCTTTTGACACAAGTGCGGGCGCCGCCGGCCGGGTTACCCTCGGGCCCTTGTTTGCCTTACCGGAGTTCCTGCCTTGACCACCCGCCTTGCCCTTGCCGTGGCCATGTCCCTCGGCCTTGCCCTGCCCGCCTTCTCGGCCGGCGCCGCCACCCCGGCCGCCAGCAGCACCGCCCAGCAGGCCAATCCGTTCTTCGCCGAAAGCCCGCTGCCGCTGCACTTCCCGCAGTTCGACAAGATCAAGGACAGCGACTTCGCCCCGGCCTTCGACGCCGGCATGGCGCAGCAGCTGAAGGAAGTGGAGGCCATCGCCAACAACAAGGCCAAGCCGACCTTCGACAACACCATCATCGCCCTGGAAAAGAGCGGTGACATCCTCGATCGTGCGACCACCGTATTCTTCAGCCTGGTCGGTGCCGACACCAACGACACCCGCAAGAAGCTGCAGGCCGACTACTCGGCGAAGTTCGCCGCGCACAGCGATGCGATCGCGCTGAACGGCAAGCTGTTCGCCCGCATCCAGGCGCTGTATGACACCCGCAGCCAGCTGGGCCTGGACGCCGAAGGCGTGCGCCTGGTCGAGAAGTACTACGACAACTACGTGCGCGCAGGCGCCAAGCTGTCCGACGCCGACAAGGCCAAGCTGAAGGAGATGAACGCCGAGCTGGCCAACCTGGGTACCAAGTTCAGCCAGAACGTGCAGTCGGAGGTGAACGCTTCGGCGATCACCGTCGACGACGTCAAGCAACTGGACGGCCTGTCCAAGGAGCAGATCGCCGCCGCCGCCGAAGCCGCCAAGGCCCGCGGCCAGGACGGCAAGTACGTGATCACCCTGCTCAACACCACCGGCCAGCCGCCGCTGACCAACCTGGCCAACCGCGCCCTGCGCCAGAAGATCTACGAAGCGTCGGTGAGCCGCAGCAGCCGCGGCGGTGAGTTCGACAACACCGCGCTGGTCTCGCGCATCATGCAGCTGCGCGCCGACAAGGCCAAGCTGATGGGCTTCCCGAACTTCGCCGCCTACAACCTGACCAACCAGACCGCCAAGACCCCCGAAGCGGTCAACGCGATGCTGGGCAAGCTGGCCCCGGCCGCGGTGGCCAACGCCAAGCGTGAAGCCGCCGACCTGCAGGCGATGATCGACCAGGAACAGAAGGCCGCTGGCAAGCCGACGTTCAAGCTGGAACCGTGGGACTGGGCCTTCTACAGCGAGAAGGTGCGCCAGGCCAAGTACAACTTCGACGAGTCGCAGCTGAAGCCGTACTTCGAAATGAAGAACGTGCTGGAGAACGGCGTGTTCTACGCCGCGGGCCAGGAATTCGGCCTGACCTTCAAGCAGCGCACCGACCTGCCGGTCTACCACGATGACGTCACCGTCTACGACGTGTTCGACGCCGACGGCAGCCAGCTGGCGATCTTCATCTTCGACCCGTATGCACGCGCCTCCAAGCGCGGTGGCGCGTGGATGAACTCCTACGTCTCGCAGTCCAAGCTGACCGGCTTCAAGCCGGTGGTCGCCAATCACCTGAACATTCCGAAGCCGCCGGCCGGCCAGCCGACCCTGCTGACCTGGGACGAGGTGAACACCACGTTCCACGAGTTCGGCCACGCCCTGCACGGCATGTTCTCCAACGTGAAGTACCCGTACTTCTCGGGCACCTCGGTGCCGCGTGACTTCGTCGAGTTCCCCTCGCAGGTCAACGAGATGTGGGCCGACAACCCGGTCATCCTGAAGAACTACGCCAAGCACTACCAGAATGGTTCGGCGATGCCGCAGGCACTGCTGGACAAGGTGCTGGCGGCAGCCAAGTTCAACCAGGGCTTCGCTACCACCGAGTACCTGGGTGCGGCCATGCTGGACCAGCGCTGGCACCAGATCGGCGCCGACCAGGTGCCGGCCGCCAAGGACGTGATGGCCTTCGAGCGCGCCGCGCTGGAGAAGGACGGCATCTACTACGCGCCGGTGCCGCCGCGCTACAAGACCCCGTACTTCAGCCACATCATGGGCGGCTATTCGGCCGGTTACTACGCCTACATCTGGTCGGAAGTGCTCGACGCCAACACCCAGAAGTGGTTCAAGGACAACGGCGGCCTGAGCCGCAAGAACGGCGACCACTTCCGCGCCACCCTGCTGTCCAAGGGCGGCAGCGTCGACGCGATGCAGCTGTTCCGCGATTTCGCCGGCCACGAGCCGCAGATCGAACCGCTGCTGGAAAAGCGTGGCCTGACCGGCGCCGGCAACTGATCGCCCGCGCAGTAGCCTGAAACGAAAAACCGCCCGGGAAACCGGGCGGTTTTTTTTGTTGGGACATCCACGCATGGCGTGGATCTACTGGTGGGTGCCGACCGTTGGTCGGCACGATCCATTCGCGCCACGAACCCCGGCATCATCGATCCACACATGACGCACTCCAGTAGATCCGCGCCATGCGTGGATGCGCTTCCAGATCAGCGCCGAAACAGTCGCTCCCACCACCGTCGTTTCGGCGCACCGGGCGCGGCAGCGGCAGTCGATGCGATATCCGGGTGCGCTGCCACGAACTCCGCCAGCTGGGCCGCCGCGGCTTCCGCATAAAGGATCGCGCCATCCGGCGCGCAGTTCAGCAGATTGCTCAAGCTGGTCGATGCATTGAGATCCATCGGGTTCGGCTCGACCACCTCGCTGGCCTCCAGCAATCCGCATCCGCTGGCGATCGCTTCATCGACAACACGCCAGAAAACGACCAGGCGTCCATCGGAGAACAGCTCCTCCAGGCGCGCAGCAAGTGCGCTGTCCACTGCATAATCAGCGCGTAATTGCTTCAGCCGGGCATGCGTGATGAACACGCCACCACCATAGTTTTCACGTAGATGGTTGCCGGCGGCAGCATCCGCCCACTGCAACGGCACCAGTTGCCGCCAGTCCGCGAAATACCGGGCGACCACCGGATCGTCGATGAAAAACGAAAGGGCGCTCCCGCGGAGATAGTGATACCGCCGAAGGTGGCCGGCCACGATCGCCAGGTACAAAGCGTGCCCCTTCTCGAAAGGCACGTCGGCGCTGATCGAGCGAGCCTCGTCGATGCGTTCCTGCAACTGCTCCATGTAGAACGGCTCGATCCGGAACCGCTGTTGCAGCGCCTCGACCAGCGTCACGTCCTCCAGAGCACGGAAATAGATGTCACGGATCTCCGAATCCGCGACTGGATGGTAGGTGATGTCCCAACCCATGCTGCAACGCCTTCAGGAATGCGGTAACCCCGCCGACCCAACAGCGTAGCGTCGACGACGCCCACGCGCGGAGCTGACCGTGCAACACACGGATTTGGCGTCAGTAAGTATCGCATCCGGCCTGATCTACCCCTGCGCACCCTCAGCGTGGCGCCACGTACCCACCCGGTACGCCTTCCGGCGACAGCACCAGCTGCCACAGCTGCGCGTGCCGGCAGCGGAAGGTGGCCATCGATCCGGCCAGGTAGAACCGCCACATGCGGCGGAAATGCTCGTCGTAGCGCGCGTCCAGCTGCGGCCACGCCGCTTCCACGTTGCGTCGCCAAGCCTGCAGGGTGAGGTCGTAGTCGGTGCCGAAGTTGTGCCAGTCCTCCAGCACGAAGCGCCCTTCGAACGCCTTGCTGATCTGCACCGCCGACGGCAGCATTGAATTGGGGAAGATGTAGCGCGCGATCCACGGATCGGTGCGATGCCGCGAGATGTTGGTGCCGATGGTGTGCAGCAGCAGCAACCCGCGCGAAGACAGGCAGCGCCTGGCCACCTCGAAGAAACTGGCGTAGTTCTTGTCGCCGACATGCTCGAACATGCCGATCGAGAAGATCGCATCGAACGGCTCATCCAGTTCGCGATAGTCCTGCAGGCGGATCTCGATCGGCAGGCCGGCGCACAGTTCGCGTGCGAACCCGGCCTGTTCCTGCGAAATGGTCACGCCGACGCCGGTGACGCCGTAGCGCTCTGCTGCGAACTTCAGGGCTTCACCCCAGCCACAGCCGATGTCCAGCACACGCTGCCCGGGGCGCAGCCCCAGCTTGCGGCAGACCAGGTCCAGCTTGGCCTCCTGCGCGGCATCGAGATCACCGGCATTGCGCCAGTAGCCGCAGCTGTACACCAGGCGTTGGCCGAGCATGGCCTGGTAGAGGTCGTTGCCAAGATCGTAGTGGCGGCGGCCCACTTCGTAGCTGCCCTGCCCGACCTGCAGGTTGAACAGGCGCGCCTTCAGCGCATCGGCCACTTCGCGCCAACCGTGCACCCGTTCATCCAGGTGTGCCTGCATCAGGTGGACGAGGAATTCATCGAGGACGTTGGCATCCCACCAACCGTCCATGTAGCTCTCGCCGAGGCCGAGCGAGCCGTGCGCCATGACCCGCGCGAAGAAACGCGGGTCATGCACCTGGATGTCCTGTGGCTGGGTGCCGCCGATGCGGACCCCGGCTTCCTGCAGCAGGCCGGCGACCCGCTCCTGCAACCCTGTATCCACGCCACCTCCTCGACTGCGGTCAACCGCGTGCGAACAGCTCCACGTAGTCCTTGGCCACGTGCGGCAACAGCACCGCCGCCGGTACGTCGGCGGTCTGGGTGCCGTCCGAGTATGGACCCACCTGGTACGGCGGGAAAACAAAGCGCAGCGCGGTGATCTGCCCCTTGTCGTTGGTCAGCGGCTGGAACTGGCTGAAATTGTCGGCCTGGGGGCCGGTACCGTCGGCGATCATGCGCGATGCGTTACGCAGCGATTCCTGCAGCTGGGCCGGGTCCATGTCCTCGCCACTGAGGCGGGTGGCCACGCGTTCGCGCAGCTGGTCGGCGACGAAATCACTGATCGCCTTCCAGCCCTTGGCATCGGCCACCAGCTTGTCGGCACTGAGCATCTGCTGCTGCGCCGGCAGCCACACGAAACGCGCCACCAGCGGCTCGCCGTGGGCGCCACCGGTATAGCGGCTGCCATCGGCACTGACCACCACCAGCTGCGGCGTTTCCAGCAGCTTTTCGAAGCTCAGCGACAGTTCGTAGGGCATGGTCGGCTTGTCATTGCCGAGCCCGTCCAATGCCTGCTGCAGGTCGCTGCGTGCGCTGGTTGCGTAGTTCTGCAGCGCGCGCGCCAGGCCCGGGTAGCGATCGATGCCGGCCGGGTAGCTGATGCCCACCACTTCGCGCTCGTTGTTCTCGATCACGTCGCGCAGGTCCAGCGGCGCTTCCGTGGCCGGCGTTTCACCTGCGGCAGTGGCCTCGGCGGCGGGGGCCGCGTCGGTCGCCGGTGCCGGCTCGCTTTCACGCTGGCAACCGGCCAGCAACAGCACGCCCACCACGCCGGCCAGCACGCTGCCGTGCAATGGCCGGTTGTTTCCAATCTTCATCGGGATCCCCTGTTCATGTTTGTACATCATCGCCTGCCATGGCTGAAGCGTGGCCCGCTGGCATTCAGCCAGCGAGCAGGTCGTGGTACTCCTCGTGCCGCTGCAGGAAGGCCTCGGCGTAGGAACATGCCGGCACCACCTTGTACTTCTGCTCGCGGGCAAAGCGCAGTGCCACGCGGGTCAGCTCACCTGCGATGCCACGGCCGGCAATCGGCTCGGGTACCTCGGTGTGGGTGATGACCATGCGCCTGCGTTTGATCTGGTAATCGAGCACCGCCAGCTGTCCGCGCACACGGGCGGTGAAGCGATGGTTGGCCAGGTCGTGTTCGACCTCATAGGCCAGACCGGGGGGCGTGACCGAAGCCATGGAACTGTCTCCTGCGGCGACTGCGTGGATGGTGCGCAGCCGGGCGCCATGATCGCGTGAAGCCTGAACAGGGGCAAGTCCAATCCATTCACGTCAGTTTTCGACCCTCAAGCTGGAGCGAGGACGGCCGCTATCGCCTGTGGAGGGGTACGGCCATGCTGGCACGGCCCTTGCGACCGTTGATCATGCGCACCACCGCGGAGGCTCCGATGCACCCCAGCGATTCCCATTCCGACACCGACCGCGCCCTGCTGGAGGGCCTGCTGCAGCTGGCGGTGGAAGGGCAGACCGAAGATCAGGATTTCCAGCGCATCGGCGAAGAGGTATTCGCCCGCCTGCTGGACACCTACGGCCAGCAGACCCGCGCCTGACCAGGAGCGGGTCCCTGCCCCCGGGGGCGGATCCAGTGAATCCGACCCCAGCCCCTCAACCGCCGCCGAGGCGGAAGGTCGGGTTGGAAAGCTCGCGCAGGAAGTGGGTGAAGATGCTCGGCTGCATGGCCAGCATGAAGATCACACCGAACGCCGCGCCCGCCAAGTGGGCGCTGTGGTTGATGCGATCACCACCGCGCTTGTCCATCCAGATGCTGTAGCCCACGTAGAACGCGGCATAGACAATGGCCGGTGCCGGGATGAAGAACACCAGGATGATCGACCACGGCTTGATCAGGATGAAGGCGAACAACACCGCCGACACCGCTCCGGACGCGCCCAGGCTGAGGTAGTTCGGGTTCTTCTGGTTCTTCAGGTAGCTGGGCAGGATCGAGACCAGCAGCGCACCGATGTAGAACGCCGGGTAGGTCAGGTAGCTGCCGGTCAGCTGCACCATCACGCTCTCGATGAATCCCCCGAAGAAGAACAGGGTGATCATGTTGAAGATCAGGTGCGACCAGTCGGCGTGGATGAAGCCATAGGTCACCAGCCGGTCGTACTGGCGGTGACGGTCGATGGCCGGCGGCCACAGGATCAGGCGGTCGGCCAGCTTGCGGTTGTTGAACGCCATCCACGACAGGAGGGCGGTGATGGCGATCAACAGCAGATTGACGGGGGTCATGTCAGGCTCAGGCGCTACGGTAGTTGTCGACCATACGATAGCGTTTCGCGTACCAACCGAAGGCCAACGCCGCAACGAAGGCGAAACCGGCGAAGAAGAACATCAGGAATGCCGCCTCGCTCAGGCCCGTACTGGCGATCTTGTGGGTCACCGCATCGTTGCGCACGGCAGCGTTGGACAGCAGCACCCACAGGTTGCCGATGGTGGTGGTCAGGTTCCAGAAGCTCATCACCACGCCCTTCATCGCCTGCGGCGCCTGGCTGTAGGCGAACTCCAGGCCGGTGGCCGAGACCAGCACCTCACCGAAGGTCAGCAGCGCATACGGCAGCATCTGCCAGAAAATCGACATGGCATTGCCACCATCCATCACCACCTGGATGCCGCCGACCACGATCCAGGCCAGGCCGCTGAAGGCGATGCCGGCGGTCATGCGGCGCAGTGCGGTCGGCTCGAAGCCGAAGCGGCGTAGGGCCGGGTAAAGCACCAGGTTGTTGAACGGAATCAGGATCATCACCAGCAGCGGATTCAGCGCCTGCATCTGCGAGGCGGTGAACCAGCTCGGCATCTGCATCTGCTGGCCCTGCAGGACCCAGGTCGAGGCCTTCTGGTCGAACAGCGAGAAGAACGGCGTGGTCAGCGCGAAGATCACCAGCACGCGCAGCACGGAGCGCACACCTTCCACGGCTTCGGTCGGGTGCAGGCCACGGGCGCGATCGAGCTGCATCCAGGTGCCACCGCCAATACCGGCCAGGATCGACACCAGCGCCAGGCACAGGCAGATGACGATGCCCAGCGAGCCAACCAGGCCGAACGAGGCCACTGCCAGCACCAGGCCGAGTACGGCGATCACCAGGCCCGGACGGCCCTGGCCGGCCACGCGAGTGGTCAGCGCGGTACGCACCACGTTGGCGAACGAATGCGGGTCCTTCGGCGGCAGCGGCACCAGCACGTAGCGCTTGCGGCCCAGCCAGAACACGAAGGTGGCGATGAACATCAGGATGCCCGGGATGCCGAACGCCCACTGCGGGCCCCAGTTCTTCAGCACCAGCGGGATCAGCAGCGAGGCGAACAGCGAGCCGAAGTTGATGATCCAGTAGAAGGCGTCGAAAACGATCTTGGCCAGGTGCTTGTTGCTCTGGTCGAACTGGTCGCCCATGAACGAGGCCACCAGCGGCTTGATGCCACCGGCACCCAGCGCGATCAGGCCCAGGCCGAGGAAGAAGCCTTCGCGGCTGTTCTCGAACAGCGCCAGGCACAGATGGCCGGCACAGTAGACCAGGCTGAACCAGAGAATGGTGTGGTACTTGCCGAAGAACCTGTCGGCCAGCCAGCCTCCGAGCAGCGGGAAGAAATACACGCCGATCATGAAGCTGTGCATGATGTCCTTGGCTTCACCGGCACGGCCTTCCGCAGTGATTTCCTGCAGCAGCAGCGAGGTGATCAGGAACTGCACCAGGATGTTGCGCATCCCGTAGAAACTGAACCGCTCGCAGGCCTCATTGCCGATGATGTACGGGATCTGGCGCGGCATCTTTCCCTGGCCGGCGATGGGGGCAACTGCGTCGTGGCTCATCCTGTAAGGCAATCCTGCAAAGCGAAAGGCGCAAGGTTACCGGAAGCGGGGCTTGCGAAGCACGCTGCAGGGCTGCATGACAACGGTGCCAATCCATGGCAGGCAACGTCACTACATGCCGGAAGTCACGGCACCTGCACGACAAAAGCGTAAACTTATCGTTATGCGCCCCCTCTCCCACGCCCGTCTCCTGCTCAGCTGTCTCGTGCTGCTGCTGGCGTTGCAGGCACAGGCGCGGCCGCAGGCGCCGGCCGCCGCCAGCGGTGAGGCCGAGCCCCGGCAGCTGACCGTGGCCGCGCTGGAACTGCCCAGCCGCGATGATGCGCAGTGGAAGCAGCGCCGCGAACAGGTGGCGCACCTGCTCACCGAGCTGCAGCCGGACGTGATCTCCGTACAGCAGGTGCTGCAGCAGCAGGGCCGCAATCCGGCCTGCTGGCTGGCCAGCCGACTGCGCTACAGCTGCGACTTCGTTACCGCCGATCCGCCCAGCCAGCCGTTGCGGCACGGCAACGCGATGCTGACCCGGCTGCCGGTCAGCGAGGATGGCGTGACCCTGCTGCACCCACCCGGAACCTTCAGCGCCGCCGGCATGATGCGGCTGAAGCTGGGCCAGGCGCTGGTCAACATCTATGTGGCACGGCTGCGCCCGAACCCGGACGAGGCCACTGCCCGCCAGCACCAGACCAGCGACCTGATGACCTGGATCGGCGCCACCGCCGAGGGCATGCCCAGCCTGATCGCCGGTGATTTCTCGGCAACCACCGTCGAGCTCGTGCGCAGTACCCCGGGGTTCCAGCCGGCCCGGCGCAATCCGGGCGGCCGCCCCGAGCCGCCGGCGGCCAGCGGCGGTGGCGCCAGTGGTCATGGCCTGGACGTGCTGTTCCAGGTCAAGCACTTCGGCGGCATCCGCCAGCAGCCGATCCTGCTGCCGGCCGACGGTGACCTGCCGGGCCTGCGTCTGGGCGTAATGGCCACCCTGCGCCTGCAGGGCGATACGGCCACGGCCGAATAGGTAGTGCCGGCCGCTGGCCGGCATTCCAGGGCTGCCGGCCAGCGGCCGGCACTACCAATGCGGAAAACAAAAAGGCCGGGGTCTCCCCCGGCCTCTTCTGTTCATCCTGTTACCACGATCAGGCAATCGCTTCCTGGTAACGGCGCTCGACTTCGTTCCAGTCGATGACGTTGAAGAACGCGCCGATGTATTCCGGGCGGCGGTTCTGGTACTTCAGGTAGTACGCGTGTTCCCACACGTCCAGGCCGAGGATGGGGGTGTTGCCTTCCATCAGCGGGCTGTCCTGGTTGCCGGTGCTCTCGACCACCACCTTCTTGTCCGGAGTCACGCTCAGCCAGGCCCAGCCGCTGCCGAAACGGGTCAGCGCTGCCTTGGTGAAGGCGTCCTTGAACTTGTCGAAGCCGCCCAGGTCCTTGTCGATGGCCTTGGCCACGTCGCCCACCGGGTTACCGCCCGCGTTCGGTGCCATCACGGTCCAGAACAGCGAGTGGTTGGCATGGCCGCCACCGTTGTTGCGCACCGGACCCTGCAGGTTCTCCGGCAGCGACTTGAGCTTCTTCACCAGTTCTTCGACCGGCAGGTCAGCGTACTCGGTGCCTTCCAGCGCCGCGTTGACGTTGTTGATGTAGGTCTGGTGATGCTTGGTGTGATGGATTTCCATCGTCGCCGCATCGATATGCGGTTCCAGCGCGTCGTAGGCGTAGGACAGCTTGGGCAGGGTATAGGCCATGATGCATCTCCTGATTGCGAGGGCACCCGACGGTGTCGGGCGTTGCGCGGTGAATGATGGGGACAGACCGCCAGATTACCAAGGGGGATGTAAAGGAAATTGCGTCCTGCCGGTGAGCACGACGGCAATTGTTACGCAGCGGTGACGCGGCGCCGTCCTCATGCACCGTGCAGCGCGCAGGCGCTACAGTGCGAGCACCACCCTCGCCCGCTTCCTTGCCCATGCGCAACCCCCGGCTGCTGATCACCGCCATCGCCCTGCTGCTGCTCGGCCTGGTCGTCAACCATTTCATGCAGCGCCCGCCGGCGCCGCAGTTCGCGCCGGACCTGCAGGGTGCGACTGCCGCGCGCGCACCGGCCACGGCCACGCCCGGCAAGGGCAACGGTCTGCCCGCCTTCCTGCCCGCCGAAGCCCTGCAGACGATCGCGCTGATCCAGCGCGGCGGGCCGTTCCCGCACCGCCAGGATGGCAGCACCTTCGGTAACCGCGAACAGCAGCTGCCGCAGCGTCCGCGCGGTTACTACCGCGAATACACCGTGGACACCCCCGGCGCGCGCACCCGTGGCACGCGCCGCATCGTCACCGGCGGCGATCCGCCGGAGGCGTGGTACTACACCGACGACCACTACGAATCGTTCCGCAGCTTCACCGTACCGGCCCAAGGAGCGCAGTGATGAGCCACGACGATTTCGGCCTCGGCCTGCATGACATCAACAATGCCGGCGTCTACGCCATCGACAGCGACGACATCGGCGCACTGGCCGCAGCGATGCGCGATGCCGGCCTGAAGGTGATCCGCATCGACCTGGAAGGCGTCGCCGACAAACGCACCCTGCTCGCCCGGCTGGCGGCGCAGCTGGATTTCCCGGCTGGCTTCGGCGGCAACTGGGATGCACTGTCGGACAACCTGCGTGATCTGCAATGGCTGCCGGCCGACGGTTACGCGCTGTTCCTGGCCGACGTGGATACGTTGCGCGCCTCCACACAGAAGGATTTCGACACGTTGCTGGACGTGATGGACGAAGCCAGCCGCGACTGGGTCGGCCGCGACGTGCCGTTCTGGGTGTTCCTGTCGCAGAGCGCGTAGGGCAATGCCCTGGTAGAGGCCGACCTTGGTCGGCGTTCCTGTGCCAACCAAGGTTGGCACCTACCCAAACGCGAGCCGGCCAGGGCGTGGCGCGCCCCTCGCCTACCGGCTCCCGTTATCTTCCTGCAGCTCTTTCTTGAACGGAATGTCCGGCGGCGGCCGTGCCACCGCCGGCTGGTCCTGCATGTTCGGATTGGTCAGGCCGCAGCCGCCACCCGCCTGCAGGATCGAGATCACGCAGGAGATCTTCGTACCGGTGCCCGGCAACGGAATCTCCATCGACTTGATGCCCTTGCGCACCCATTCGGCCAGCAGTGATTCCTGCGGCACCCAATACTTGTCGAACGAGGTCGGCGTGTAATCGTACGGCGGTCGCTTCAACCAGGTGCCAGACTGCGCGATGCGCTCCTTGCTCCAGCCATCGTTGGCGCCACCGGGGGCACCACGTTCGGCGTGACCGCCACCTTCCTGCCCCGGCACGCGCACGCTGCCGTCGGCATTGAACAGGCCATTGCCCTTGCCGGCGGCACTGGCCTGGCTTGCGCCCCCGCTGGCGCCGTCGTGGTTGCGGCTCGACGCGCCCCAGTCGTCGCCCTTGGCAGGCGTAGCCCAGTTGCCCGGGTTGGGAGCCGGACGCGCGCCGGCCTGGGCCGGTGTCGTGCTGGAGGCGGATGGCCGTGGCGTGCTGCTGTTGGCCTGGGTTGCAGTGCTCCTGGCCGCAGGCGCGGGCGTTGCCGCTGGCGCGCTGCCACTGGACGTTGAAGGCGCCGCCGCGGGTGCCGACGCAACTTCGCGCTCGCGCACCTGCAGGTCACGGCCTGCCGGCGCACGCACGGTCGGCTCGCGCCCGGCCACAGCAGCCATCCGTACCTGCGGATCGACCACGGCCTGCACTTCGCGCTCGCGCACCTGCACATCGCGCTGCGGCACACGGACCTGTACATCGGCCGTGCGCAGCGGCTGCGATATCGCCGGTGCATCGACCGTACTGATTTCACGCTCCTGCACCGGGATGTCACGCAGCTGCGGCGTCCGCACCGCGATCTCCGGCGCACGCAGTGCGGCCGGGGCCGGCGGCGCCTGCACCGGCTGCACGCCGCGCTCGCGCACCGTCGGTACCGTGTCGCGCGGCACGATGCTGATCTCCGTGCGCGGCACGCTGACAGGTGGCACCACGAAATCCGCACTGGCCTCGGCTACTTCGGTGGCCTGCACCGGAGACGGCGGCGGTGCCGCGACCGGCGCCGGCTCGGATTCGGCGGGCGGCGGTGGCACGCTGGCCACTGCAGCCGGAGCGGGTGCGGACGCAGCTGCCGACGCGGACGCCGGACGCGGCTCAGGCGCCGTTGCGGCCCCTGCGTTCTGGCCAGCTGCAACCTGGCCCGGCGGTGCAGCGGCCGCCGCTTCCGCACCTGGCTGATCGCCACCGCCCTCCTGGGTAGCGCGACCGACGAACTCCACCTGTACACGCTCGCCCTCGGCGCCTTGTTCTTCCGGTGCCGAGGTGCGGATCACTGCCACCCATAGCAGCAGCATGAAGAACAGCAGATGCAGCAGCGCACTGGCCAAGGCCGAGACCCAACGCATCCAGCGCTGATCGCGCGGCGCAGCATCCCAGTCCTGCCAGAACAGACGGCGCAACGCTTGCCAGGGTGACAACCGGGGCAACTGCCCGGGTGGCCCTGGCAGCGGACGCGGCAGCAGCACCGCGATCAACTCGCTGGCGTGCAGCGGCCGCGGCAACGGACCGAGCGAGCGCAGCCACAGCGCCCAGCCATACGGCAGGCGCGTGGTTTTCTCGAGGACGGCCCTGGGCTGCTGGCGGGCCAGCAGCAGGTCGATGAACTGCTCGGCCCGGGTCAGAGGCACGCGTCAGCGATCAGGCGGCGTTGCCGCGAGGGATATACGGCGCGTGGCCACTGTCGTGGTCGGTCGCGTCGCGCACGGCGGTCACGCCCGGCACGCGGCCCATCAGGGTCTTTTCAATGCCCTGCTTGAGGGTCACGTCGGCCATGCCGCAGCCCTGGCAACCGCCACCGAAGCGCAGCAGCACCACGCCTTCGGCCGAAACTTCCTGCACGGCCACCTTGCCGCCATGCGAGGCCAGCTGCGGATTGATTTCGTTTTCCACCACCCAGTGCACGCGCTCGACCAGCGAAGCGGCATCGCCGGGCGCTTCGCCCTTGATGCGCGGCGCCTTGATGGTCAGCTGCTGGGTACCGGCACTGCCGGCGACGATGTCGATCTCGGCGCCATCGAGCCAACCGACGCTGCCGGCATCAACGTAAAGCGTGAAACCATCGCAGTCCACCGCCCACTCGTCGCCGAGCAGGTCGGTCGGTTCGGCGAACTCCAGCCGGGCGTCGGCGCGCGGGGTGCCGGGATCGACCGCGCTCAAGCGCACACCCATGCCGGGCACGCCCTCGCGTTCGATCAGCTTGCGGAAATGGGTCTGGGCAGTGTCGGAGATCTGGATCATCAGGCTATTCTAGCCAAGTAAGCGTCAGCCGCTCATTCGATTTATACACCGTCCGGCGCATTGTTCAGTCAACACGAGGTGGAGATTCCCATGGCCGACCTGATTCCACTGGCCCAGGCCCGTTGCGTGCCGCGCAAAGGCAGCGACCACAAGCTCGGCGAAGCCCGCCTGGCCGAACTGCTGCCGCAGATTCCCGGCTGGGAGCTGAGCGAGGGCGGACAGGCCCTGACGCGCACCTTCCGCTTCAAGGATTACTACGCCACCATGGCCTTCGTGAACGCGCTGGCCTGGATTGCCCACCGCGAGGACCACCATCCGGACCTGGGCGTGCACTACGACCGCGCTGTGGTGCGCTTTTCCACCCACGACGTGGGCGGCCTGAGCGAGAACGACTTCATCTGCGCTGCGAAGACTTCGGCCCTGACGGAGCAACTGCCATGAACGTACGCTTGCTGAGCCTGTCCCTGATTGCTGCGACCGGCCTGGCCGGTTGTGGCCCGTCGGAACCGCCGGCACCACCGCCGCCGCCGCCGACCGAAGTGGCCGCGGTGAAGACGCCGCCACCGCAGTACCCGCTTGAACTGGCCTGCATGGGCGTAGGCGGCACCAGCACCTTCAAGGTGACCATCGGCACCGACGGCAAGCCAAGCGAGGTCGCCCTGTTGACCGGCGCCGGCAACCCGCAGCTGGACGAACTGGCCAAAACGGCCGTTCAGGGCTGGCAGTTCAAGGCCGCCACCCGCAAGGGCGCTGCCGTGCCGGCCACCATCCAGGTGCCGGTCAGCTTCAACCCGCCGCAGCCGAAGCCCGATCAGTGCTTCGCCATCGAAGAACGCCTGCGCCGCGGCGGCTGATCGCGCGCGCCCCGACGAGGCCAGCCGACGCCCGCCTCGCCCTCCCCGCCCCGGGCTCATCCGGGGCGGCTGTCTGTTGACCAGGACCGCGTCGGTACATGCTGCAGATTCCCCCCGAAAATGTCTGGATCGCACTGGCGGTCACCCTCGCGGCCGGCCTGGCCACTGCCATCGGCAGCCTGCTGGTGCTGTTCTCGCGCCGCCCCAATCCGCGCCTGCTGGCGTTCGGCCTGGCCTTCGCCGGCGGCGCGATGGTCTACGTGTCGCTATCGGAAATCCTCAACAAATCCATCGCATCGTTCGCCCTGGCCTATGGCGAGCGCACCGGCTTCACCTACGGCACGCTGGCCTTCCTGGCCGGCGTGATCGTGATCGTGCTGATCGATCACTTCATTCCCAATCCGCATGACAGCCTGGACAAACAGGACCCTGCGTTCCGCGAGAACAGCCGCGAGTACCTGAAGCGGGTCGCGCTGCTGACCTCGGTGGCGATCACCGCGCACAATTTCCCGGAAGGCCTGGCGACCTTCTTCGCTACGCTGGAAAGCCCATCGGTGGGCATGCCGCTGGCCTTCGCCATCGCCATCCACAACATTCCCGAGGGCATCGCGATCGCGGTGCCGGTGTACTTCGCCACCCAGAACAAGTTCTATGCGTTCAGCGCCAGCCTGCTGTCCGGCCTGGCCGAACCGGTCGGCGCGACACTTGGCTACTGGCTGCTGTCCGGATCACTGTCGCACGCCACCTTCGGCTGGGTGTTCGGACTGATCGCCGGCGTGATGGTATTCCTGGCGCTGGACGAGCTGCTGCCGGCAGCCAAGCGCTATGCCAAGGGCCACGAGACGGTATATGGCCTGGTGGCCGGCATGGGCACCCTGGCGATCAGCCTGGTGCTGTTCAAGTGGTGAACGGCCCAGAAGGGCGCATCCACGCATGGCGTGGATCTACCCGAACAAGGTAGCGGCCGGGCATGGCCCGGCGCTACCCGGTCATTGTCAGCGCAGGCGGTCCAGCGCCTCGACCAGCTCATCGGCCAGCGGCGCGTTCAGCACATACGGGCTCTTGCCGTCGTCCAGCGCGAACTCCAGCGAGGCCGCGTGCAGGAACAGGCGCTTCAGCCCGATCTGCTCACGAAGCCGCTTGTTGACCGCCGGATCGCCGTACTTGTCGTCGCCGGCCACCGGATGCCCCAGGTGCTGGGCATGCACGCGGATCTGGTGGGTACGGCCGGTCTCGATGCGCACCTCGCAATAGGAATGGCCGCCGCGGCGCTCCAGCACCCGGAAGTGGCTGATCGATTCCTTGCCGATCGCGTTGACCTGCACATGGCGCTCGCCGCCCTGGCGCAGGCCGACATGCAGCGGCGCATCGACCGTCATCACCCCGTCGGGCATGCGTCCGGCCAGCAGGGTCAGGTAGCGCTTGCGGATGCCGGCACCGTGGTCTTCACGCAGCAGCGCCTGCAGTTCGCTCAGCGCCGAGCGCTTCTTGGCCACGATCAGCAGGCCCGAGGTGTCGCGATCCAGCCGGTGGACCAGCTCCAGGGTCTGCCCCGGGCGCAGCGCGCGCAGGGTCTCGATGGCGCCGAAGCTGATGCCGCTGCCGCCGTGGCTGGCCACGCCGGTGGGCTTGTTCAGGGCCAGCAGGCGCGCGTCCTCGAACACGATGGCCTGCTCCAGCCGGCGCATGAATGCCTCCGGGGGACCCACCTTGTCTCCCTCTTCGGTGAGACGAACCGGCGGCACGCGCACTTCATCGCCCGCCTCCAGCTTGCGCTCGGCCTTGGCGCGGCCACCGTTGACCCGCACCTGGCCACTGCGCACCAGCTTGTAGACCAGGCTGCGCGGGGCCCCCTTCAGCTGGCCGAGCAGGAAGTTGTCCAAGCGCTGGCCGGCGCGGTCGGCGGGAACGGTGATCATGCGCACGGAAGGCTTGTCGCCAGCGGGCTTGGTGGGGTCTTGGGCGGTCATCAGGCTGTTTATTCTGTTACACTCGGGGGGCGAGATAAGGGATTGATTTCGTTGGAAGTTACTCAGGGCCAGAAGCCCAGCTTCCGACGAATCCGGCACAGTGCGCGACCACCGCCCGCGGGGCGGCCATGTTAGCGGCTCACCGGCCTTCCCGGCCATCGCCGGATGCCTGACACGCAACCGTGCTGAACATGTCCCGCGTGGCGCTCCAGCCTGGCTGACAGCTGCCTGCGGCCCTGCAACACCCAAAAACCATAAGAGTGAAGCGCTCCCGCGGCCTGCCGTGGTGTCGTAGCGCTGGAAACCCAAGCCGCCCTCCCCGCGCTTGCGCGAATGGGCGGCGAGCCGTGTCCAGAGGCGAAACCCCATGGCGTTCCGCGCGGTAGCCGCTTGCGAGGAACGCAACAATGAAGCGAATGCTGATCAACGCCACGCAGGCTGAAGAGCTGCGTGTTGCCATCGTGGATGGCCAGTCGTTGTATGACATCGACATCGAACAGCCGTCGAAGGAACAGAAGAAGTCCAACATCTACAAGGGCCGGATCTTCCGCATCGAGCCCTCGCTGGAAGCGGCCTTCGTCGAGTACGGCGGTGGCCGCCATGGCTTCCTGCCGCTGAAGGAAATCTCCCGCGACTACTTCCAGGCCGGTGTCGACCACAACAAGGCCGGCATCCGCGAGCTGCTGAAGGAAGGCCAGGAGATCGTCGTCCAGGTCGACAAGGAAGAGCGTGGCAACAAGGGCGCCGCCCTGACCACGTTCATTTCGCTGGCCGGCCGCTACATGGTGCTGATGCCGAACTCGCCCAGCGCCGGCGGTGTGTCGCGCCGCATCGAGGGCGAAGACCGGGCCGCGCTGAAGGACGCCCTGGACAAGCTGAACATCCCCGACGACATGGGCGTGATCATCCGTACCGCCGGCGTCGGCCGCGATGCGGAAGAACTGCAGTGGGACCTGGACTACCTGCTCAATGTCTGGCGCGCCATTGCCGAAGCGGCACTGAGCAAGCCCGCCCCGTTCCTGATCTACCAGGAATCGCGCCTGATCGTGCGCGCCCTGCGTGACTACCTGCGCGCCGACATCGGCGAGATCCTGGTGGACACCGAGGAGATGTACGAGCACGCCCGCGAATTCATGCAGCAGGTGATGCCGCAGACCCTGCGCAAGCTCAAGCACTACAAGGACGACATCCCGCTGTTCAACCGCTTCCAGATCGAATCGCAGATCGAAGGCGCCTACGAGCGCAACGTGCGCCTGCCGTCGGGCGGCTCGATCGTGGTCGACCAGACTGAAGCGCTGACCGCCGTCGACGTCAACTCCTCGCGCGCCACCAAGGGCAGCGACATCGAGGACACCGCGTTCCAGACCAACCTGGAAGCGGCCGAGGAAGTGGCCCGCCAGCTGCGCCTGCGTGACCTGGGCGGCCTGGTGGTGATCGACTTCATCGACATGGCCTCCAACAAGCACCAGCGCGAAGTCGAGAACCGCCTCGCCAACGCGCTGAAGTACGACCGCGCGCGCGTGCAGGTGGGCCGCATTTCGCGCTTCGGCCTGCTGGAAATGAGCCGCCAGCGCCTGCGCCCGAGCCTGGGCGAGTCCAGCCAGATCGTCTGCCCGCGTTGTGACGGCCACGGCCGCATGCGCAGCGTCGAGTCGCTGTCGCTGTCGATCATCCGCGTGGCTGAAGAGCATGCGATGAAGGAGAACACCGGGCAGGTGCTGGTGCAGGCCCCGGTGGAGATCGCCAATTACCTGCTGAACGAGAAGCGCAGCGCCCTGCGCGAGATCGAACAGCGCCACGAGGCGCCGATCGTGATCGTCGCCGACGAGCAGCTGCACACCCCGCACTACACCGTGACCCGCCTGCGCGAGAACGAGCTGGGTGAAGAAAGCAGCAAGCCCAGCTACCAGCGCGGCACCCCGCGCAAGCTGCCGGTGCACGCGCTGACCAAGGGCCAGCTGAACATCCCGCCGCCGGCGGTGACCCAGGTCAAGCACACCTCCCCGGCCCCGGTGCGCGAGGAAGTGGAGCCGGTCGCGGCCGCTCCGGCCCCGGTCGCTGCAGCGCCTGTTGCGCCGGCCCCGGCGGGCGGCGTGATCGGTTGGCTCAAGCGCGTGTTCGGTGGCGAACCGGCGCCCGCGCCGGCACCGGCCGCCCCGGCTGCACGCCAGCAGCAGGACGGCGGTCGCAAGGACCGCAACAAGGATCGCAACAAGGACCGCAAGGACCGTCGCGACGACAATCGTGGCAATGGCAACGCGCAGCAGCAGAAGGACGGCGGCAACCGCAAGGACCGCGGCGAGCAGCGCAAGGACGGCCGCAACGGCAACAATGGCAATGCGCAGCAGCAGCCGCAGCAGGGCAAGCAGAAGGAGCCGCAGCACAAGGATGGCCAGCAGCCGCCGCAGCAGCAGAACAAGCCGCGCAACGAGCAGCAGGGCCAGAACCAGAACCAGCAACCGAAGCTGAAGCAGCCCAAGCAGCCGCGCCCGCAGCAGCAGGACGGTGACAAGCCGGCCGAGAAGCCGCAGCGCAATGCCGCCGAAGCACCTGCCGAAGCCGTGACCGCAGCTGCAGCCGTAGCCGCTACGGCCGTCGCCGCCAATGGGGTGAACGCGCAGGAAGCCACCGCGCCTGTCGCCCCGGTCGCCCCGGTGGAAGCGGCCGCACCGGTCGACACCGCTGCCAATGCGGCCAGTGCGACCGACGTGGTTGCAGTTGCCGGTGAAGAGGCTGCAACCGACGCCAATGGCGAGCAGGCTGGCGAAGGCGCAACCCGCCGTCGCCGTGGCCGTCGTGGTGGCCGTCGTCGTCGCCGCGGTGGCGCCGAAAACGCCGCCGGCAGCGACGCCCTGGGTGATGACCAGGACGAGGGTGATGACGGTGATGACGCCGACGGCGCCGAGCCGAACATCGACAGCACTGCCGGCACTGCGCCGGTCGCGGCTGTGCAGCCCACGCGTTCGCAGCCGGAGTTCGACTTCGATGACGAAGCCGAGCCGGTCGCTGTCGAAGCCGAGAAGCCAGCCCGTGCTGCCGCCGCTGTTGTCGCCGCGCCGGTTGCCGTGGTGAGCAGCGCTGTGGTCGAAGCCGCCGCCCCGGTCGTGGCTGAAGTGCAGGCACCGGTCGAAGCTGCGAAGACCGAAGCGGTGTCCTCGCCGGTGCAGACCAGCATGCTCGATGCCATCGACGCCGCGACCCCGGTCCAGCCGGTCGCCGCTGCCGCACCGGTCGCCAACGCCACTCCGGTGGTGGACGCTGCTGCGCCGGCCATCGAAGCAAAGCCGGTTGTGGCTGAAACGGCCGCGGTGGTTGAAGCCGCTCCGGTGATCGAAGCGAAGCCGGTCGCAGTCGAGGCCGCGCCGGTCGTGGAATCGAAGCCGCAGGTGGTTGAAGCAACCCCGGTGGTTGAAACCAAGCCGGTGGCCAGTGAGAGTGCCCCGGTGGTGGAGGCCGCCCCGGCCGTTGAAGCCACGCCGGTCGTCGAGACTGCGCCGATCGTGGAACAGCCGGTCGCTCCGGTGGCGGTCGAAGCCGCACCGATCGAAGCCGCCGCCCCGAGCGCTGATGCGGTGGTGACGCCGTCGATCGATCCGGTCGCCGATGGCCATGCCGACACTGCAGCCCAGGCTGCAGAAGCCAAGGCTGATGAAGAAGACGAAGAGGCCGCCAAGCGCACGCCGCCGGCGAACTGATCGCTCCTTGATAGCGTGAAAACGAACCGGCGGAGATCAATGATCCCCGCCGTTTCTGTTTGTGCTTCGGACCGAACCGTGCCAACCAAGGTTGGCACCTACCCAGGCGTGTCCCGTCAGGGTTTCGGCGCGAACTGCAGGCGGGTCCACACGCCGTAGTGGTCCGAGGCCCAGCGACCGCTGTCGTCGGGCTGGTCGAACAGGATCTTCGCCTCGCGCGCGACCATCTCGTCCTGCTGGAAGAAGATGTGGTCGATCCGCGACGGCGCCTGGTAATAGTGGCGGTTGAGCGTACTGACCCCGGACAGATCGGTGTTGACGTGCACGCTGCCGTAACTGTCGCCGTAATGGCTGCGCAGCTCGCTCAGATCGCCGGCATCCACCAGTGCATTGAAGTCACCTGCGATCACCACCGGCGCGCCCGCCGACGTCGCGCTGATGAAGCGCAGCAGGTCCTCGACCTGGCTGCGACGGATGCGTTGTCCGCTCTCATCACTGCGCTCGTTCAGATGCGTGGCGTAGACGTTTACCGGCGTGCCATCGACGTCGATGCGCAGGTGGGCCACGGTGCGGTAGTCGTCCAAGGGCTGCAGCAGATGATCCCCCTGGGCAAGGATCGGCCGCCGGGTCAGAAGCGCATTGCCGTAGCGCTTGGGCGCGCCGACCGCATCGGTGGACACGAACACGTACCTGTAACCAAGTTGGCTGGCCAGCCATTGCGCCTGGTTTCGCACGTTGCGGCGTTGGATCACCTCCTGCAGGGCAACCGCATCCGGCTGCAGGCGCTTGAGTTCGGCCAGGATGGTGCGGCGCCGGCGTGGCCAGTCCTCGCGGTCATGATGCAGGTTGAAGGTGACCATGCTCATGCCTGGCGCGGTGGCGACATCAGCCGCTGCCCCGGCGGCTGGATCGGCCGCCATCACGGCGCCCGGCAGTGCCAATGCAATGGCCAGCCCCAGGGCGCGCACGATCGTGCGCACCCTTGCCCCCTGCTGCTTCATCGTTACTGCCCCTTGCGCTCGGCGCGGCGCACCGCGCTCGGTACATCGATCTCGACCCGCGCCGGCAGCTGGTGCACGTGCAGTTCCTTGTTGACCCATTCGGCCGCTTCGCCGTTGATGGTCGCCTCGCCCGGATCACCGGCGTACGGCCACGGCAACACCACGCCACCGAGCGGTGGCATCAGGCCCGGCTGCACCTCCAGCACCAGCTGCTTGTCGCTGCGCTGCAGGCGGTAGTTGAGCTGGCCCTGCGGCGTGCGCAGGCCCTGCACGGCGATGCCCTCGCCCTGAAGCCAGGCGCTCGGAATGCCGGCGGCCAGCACCAGCGCATCGTCCATGTCACGGCTGTACGCGAACATGTCCAAGGCCGAGCGCACGAAGTCCGAGGCTACCCAGGCGTGCGGCAGGTCACCGACGAAGAACGGCTTGCGCGGCGTGCGCGAGACCACCTCGGCCCACTGGTTCCAGGCCTGCGGCGCACGGTCCCTGAAGAAGAACTCGGTGGCCTGCCAGGCGCGGTCACGCCAGCCCAGGCGTACGAACGCCGCCACGTTGCGCCACTCGTACGGGGTGTAGTCCTTCCACTCACGCTTGCCGTCACGGCGGGCCACGAACTCCTTCCAGTAGCGCTCGAAGGTCGCCTCCAGTGCCTGCTGCGGCAGTCGGCCCTGCTCGCCGCCCGGCGCCAGCGCGATGGTGGTCGAGGTCGCATCGAAATCGCCCAGCTCGGCCGAGCCCGGCAGGTAGTCGATGTCGTGCTGCTGCATCGCCGACAGCAGCGAGGCCTGCAGGTCATCACGGAACTGGTCACGCGATCCGGCGATCTGCATTGCCTCGACCTTGCCCAGCTGGGCCGCCAGCGATGCCGCGTCCTTGTAGCCGCGCAACGCCCAGAAATTATCCCAGTACGAATGCATCGGCTTGGCCGAATAGCCTTCGTGGCTGATCGAGGCCGGCATCATCCCGTAGAAGGCAGGATTGCGTGCGCGGTTTTCCTCGGTGCGCTCGCTGGCGCGCAGCTGCTCCATGTAGTTGTAGGCGCCCTGCACGTGCGGCCACATCAGCTCGGTGAACGTGCTGTCGCCGGTGTAGCGTCCATACTCGGCAATGCTGTAGATCAGTTCGCCATGGCTGTCGTTCTCCGGTACCGGGTCGCTGCCGCGCGCGTCGACGCAGCACGGCACCTTGCCGTTCTCGAACTGGTACGGCGCATACCAGTTGATGTAGTCACGCACGGCATCGCTGCGCCCCATGCGCAGCAGGCCCTCGGAAATCATCGCGCCATCGCGGATCCAGCTGCGCGCGTACGAGCGCGTGCCCGGCTGCAGGCGTGGGCCAACCCGCGAGATCAGCATGTGCGCGACGGCCGTGCGCAGGGTATCGACCAGTGCCTGGCCCGCAGCCGGCACCTGCAGCGAAACCACGCCCAGCTTCTGCCGCCATTGATCGGCCACCTGCGCCTGCGCCTTGGCCACGTCCAGCGCCTGCGGCGCCCAGCCACCGGTCTGCGGCAGCACCACCGCCACTTCGCGGCTCTGCCCGGGCTCGAGCTTGATCGTGTACATCAGCGCACCCGACGCCATGCCGGTGCTGTCCTTCACTGCGGTCGTGGCCGGGTACTTGCCGCTTTCCAGATGCATCGCATCGAGCTTGCCATCGAACGTACTGGCAAAGCGCGCATCCGGCACCTGCAGCGGATAGATGCGCGGCTCACCGTTGACCCGAACCAGCTGTTCGCCCACATCCAGTGCATCGATGCGGCTGAAGCCACCGACGGTGTTGAGGAACTGGGTGGGCGGGTTGACCTGCCACGGACGGATTGCCAACGCCAGGGTGTACTCGTGGGCGACCTTGTCCGGATTGCTCAGCCGGTAGCGGCCGATCAGCTGCGCGCGCTCGGGCGTGCCCTGCACGAAACTGGTCACCGAAAGCCCGGCCTTCTCATGCACCCAGTCGACGGTGGCGATCGGCAGGTAGTGATCCTGCAGCGACTGGGTGATGGCGACCTTCGACCAGTCCAGCAGCTTGCCATCCAGGCGGATGAACGGCTCGATGCTGAAGCTGCCCTTGGCCGGCTCCAGCGCGCCATCCTCGCTGATCAGCGCCTGCTCCTGGCCACCATCGAGGCCGAGCAGGGTCCAGTACGGCTGTTCGCCCACATAGGCACGCGGCAACGAACCGCGCGGCAGATCGGCGGCCACCGAGGACAGGAAGGCATTGGGCGTGGCGGCGAACGCCAGCGGCTTGAGTGCGATGTCACGGATGCCATAGCGCCAGTTCGGGCCGTCGCGCAGATCGAAACGCACGTAGCGCGCGTCGGTATCCGGCAGCGCCAGCCAATCGCGCCCCCCCGCACCGCCGGTCACCTCGCGCACAGTGCGCCAGTCCCGGCCATCCTCGGACGTCCGCACGGTGTAGCGATTGGCTTCCAGGTTCGGCAGCCAATCGATCACTACACCGCCGATCTCGCGGCTCTTGTGCAGGTCCAGGCTGATGGTCTGCTGCTTGACGCCACCGCTGATCCAGAACGTGTCGCTCTTGCCGTCGATCATGCGGTCCTGCAGCGCGGTGGCCGTATCGGCAATCACCGATGGCACCAACGCCGAATCATCCTGCGGCGGCAGGCCCTGCAGGGTCAGCTTGTCGAAGCACACCGTGCCGCGGCCACCGACCTTGCTGTAGATCGTGAACTCGACGGCGGCGCTTCGTGCCATCTCCTTCTCGGGCGAGGGACCCCACGCCTTGTCGATCTGGCGGCGGCGGTACTCGACCGGCGTCCACGCCTTGGGGAAGCTGTAGCCGGGCCGGTTGACCCACCAGACGTTGTCGCCGCTGGCATCGATCAACTTGAACTGCAGGTCGTTGCCCGGCGATTCGCCACGCAGCTGGAATCCGAAGCGGTAATTGACCGGGTATTCGATGTTCAGCGCGCGGCGGATGCCGACGTAGCCGGAGACATCGTGGAAGTCATAGTCCAGGCACAGCGCGCGGCCACCACCGGCACCACTGACCGGGCGCAGCGAACCGCTGACCTGGTCGGACAGCACCAGCGTCCAGGCCGCGATGTCGTCGAAGTCGTCCAGCACCTTCGGTGCCGGCAGCGCCGGTGGTGCGCCGATCGCCAGGGAAGTCCACAACAGGCCCAGTCCAACGGCGATCGCTCGCTTCATCCCTTGACGCTCCCCAGCAACAGACCTTGGATGTAGTACCGCTGCAGCACCAAGAACAACGCCAGCACCGGGACCACGGTGACCACCGCGCCAGCCATCATCATTTCCACGTCCATGATGTGCTCGCGCGAGAGGGTGGCCAGTGCCACCGGCAAAGTGTAGTGCTCCTGGTCGGTCAGCACGATCAACGGCCACATGAAATCGTTCCATGCGCCCATGAAGGTGAAGATCGCCAGGGTCACCAGCACCGGCTTGAGCATCGGCAGCACGATCTGGAAGAAGATGCGCAGCTCCCCTGCCCCGTCGATGCGCGCCGCTTCCAGCAGTTCGTCCGGGATGGAACGCGCGTACTGGCGTACCAGGAAGATGCCGAACACGCTGGCCAGCGCTGGCACGATCACGCCACCGAAGCTGTTGACCAGGCCCAGCTGCTTCATCAGCAGGAACAGCGGCAGCATCGCCACCTGCGCCGGAATCACCAGCGCCGCCATCAGCACCTGGAACAGGCGCTCGCGGCCGACGAAGTTGAGCTTGGCGAACGCGTAGCCGGCCATGGTGTTGAGCAGCAGCGAACCGACCGTGATGCCGAGCGACACCAGCAGGCTGTTGGCGAAGTTGCCGCCCATGCCAGTGCGCGCGAACAGCTCATGGTAGTTGTGCGTGGTGATGCTGGAAGGCAGCAGCGGCGGTGGGAAATGGCTGGCCTCGCCCTGCGGCATGAACGAGACCGAGAGCATCCACAACAGCGGTGCCAGGCTGACCAGGGCCAGCACCAGCAACGCACCATTGATCAACCACGGGTACCAGCGCGACTGGCCGATTTCACGACTCATACCAACTGCCTCTTGCGGCCGAAACGCAGCATCACGGTGGTCACCGCCAGGATGATCAGGAACAGCAGGAACGCCACGGCGGAGGCGCGTCCCAGGTTCCACCACTTGAAGCCTTCCTCGAACATGAAATACAGCACGCTGACGGTGCTCTGCAGTGGGTCGCCGCGGGTCATCACGTAGGGTTCGGCGAACAGCTGGAAGTAGCCGGACACGGTAATCACGCCGACCACCAGCAGCACCGGGCCGAGCATCGGCAGGGTGATGTGCAGGAACTGCTTCCAGCGCGAGGCACCGTCGATGCGCGCGGCCTCGTACAGGTCATGCGGGATCGCCTGCAGGCCGGCCAGGAAGATCACCATGTTGTAGCCGAAGTTCTTCCACACCGCGAACAGCATGATGGTTGGCATCGCCCAGTTGGGATCGCCCAGCCAGTCGATCGGGCTGATGCCCAGATGGCCCAGGCCGTAGTTCACCAGGCCGTAGCTGGTATGGAACAGGTAGCGCCAGATCACCGCCACCGCCACCAGCGTGGTCACCACCGGCGCGAACAACGCAGTGCGGAACAGCGCCTTGAAGCGCGCGGCCGGCGCATTCAGCAGCATTGCCGCGCCCAGCGATACGCCGATCGACAAGGGCACGCCGATCAACACGAAGTAAGTGGTATTCCACAGCGACTTCCAGAACATCGGTGTCTGCAGCAGATCGATGTAGTTGCCGAGGCCGACAAAGCGCAGGTTGCTGCTGTCAGCCAGGGCATACAGGTCGAAGTCGGTCACGCTCAGCGCCAGCGCCGAAGCCACCGGCAGGCCGAAGAACACGCCCAGCACGATCAGCGAGGGACCGGCGAAAATCCAGCCGGCAAGCGAAGTACGTTTCATTGCGCGCTCCCGGCGGCCACGGCACTGCTCGATTGCGGCGACGGAACGCGCTGCTGCAGGCGTTGTTGTTCATGCATCCAGCGGCGCTTTGCCAGCACCTTGTCCACGCGCTGGTCGAGTTCTTCGACGGCCTTGTCCTGCGGCAGGCCACCGCGCACCACCTTCTCGGTGACGATGCGCATTTCCTGCACGATGCGCTCCCATTCGAGCACCTTCGGCGTCGGCTTGACCCGCTCCAGCTGGTCACGGAACGCTGCGGCCAGCGGATCTTTGGCCAGCGACGGCGCACTCCACGTGCTGCGGCGTGGCGGCAGGTCGCCGATGATCGAATGGAAACGTGCCTGGATCTGCGGGCGCGACAGGAACTCGATCAGCTTCCACGACGCCTCCTTCTGCTGCGACTTGCGGAAGATCACCAGGCTGGTGCCACCGGCGATGCCCGCGCCCGGACCTTCCGGCCCCGGCAGCGCTGCGGTGCCCCACTGCCCTTCCAGTTCCTTCGGCTGCAGCTTCTTGAACTCGCGGATGTTCCATGGGCCGGAAATGTAGAAGACGTTGAAGCCGCGGAAGAACTCATCCCAGACGTTTGATATCTGCGTCTCGGACATCTTCGGCGCCCAGCCCTGCTCGAACATGTTGGCGTAGAACGCCAGCGTGCGGCGGAAGCCGGGGCTGCTGAAGTTGCCGCGGGTGTCATCATCGCGCAGCAGCGGATCGGGCTGCTGCAGTGCCAGCGACAGCTGCTGCTCGAACTCGTTGATCGGCATCAGCACCGCATAGCGGTTCGGGCCCTGCATGCGCTTGATCGCTGCCATCTGCTCATCCCACTCCTGCCACGTGCGCGGCGGGTGGTCGTAGCCGGCCTTGGCCAGCAGGTCCTTGCGGTAGTAGATCAGGCGCGTATCGACATACCACGGCACGCCGACCAGCTTGCCGTGGATCACGTTGGTGTCCCAGATGCCCTGGAAATAATCCTTCTCATCGACCACGGCAGAGCGATCGACGAACGGCTGCAACGGGGTCAGCGCATCGAGCTCGGCGAACTCCGGCACCCAGGTGTTGCCGAGCTGGCACACGTCCGGCAGGCCGTCGGCGGCGAACGCGGTCAGCAGCTTTTCGTGCGCAGCGGTCCACGGGATGTTCTGCACGTCCACCTTGATGCCCGGGTTCTCGGCTTCGAACTCATGGATCAGTTCGCTGACCACCTCGGCTTCCCGGCCCATTGCCCAGAAGCGCACAGTGGTCGTGTCCGGTTCGGTGCGGGCGCAGCCGGCCACGGCCAGTGCGGCCAGGGCTGGCAGTGTCCAGCGGCGCAGACGGTCGATCCAGTTCGGCATCGGGTTACTTGCCCTGGCCTGTGTTGCGGTTGGCATTGTTCTTCTGTTCCTGCGCGGCAGCCGCGCGTGATTCGGCGATACCCACCGCGCGTGCCGCCGCGGCCTTTTCGTCTTTCTGCAGTTCCAGCGGCTGGAACGAACCTTCCGGCGCCAGCCAGCCACCACTGAACCCCGCCCGCTCCAGGCCCTTGCGGATGTACGGGTTCTTCTTCATCACTTCCCAGACGAAATCATTGCGATAGTTGGCGATCATGGTCAGGATCGGCCCCTGGTCGATGGCGATGTAGTCGCTGGCGACCCAGCCACGATCCGGCACCACGCGGCCGGTCTTGATCGGGATGTCGTAGTTGAAGCTGGGATTGAACGAATCCAGGAAGCCGTAGCTGGAATAGATGTAATCGCCGTAGCGCTTGTGCATTTCCAGCGTGGCCGGGATCACCTGTTCCGGCGCGAACACCACCGACGCGATCGCGGCGGTCGGAGCGATGGTGCCGTCATCGAAGTTCTCGCGCAGGCCAGCGCCGCGCGAAGAGTAATGGCGGAACTGGCGCTGCTCGCCACGGTATTCCTGCGTGGTGTTCTGCGGACCATCGCTGGCGGTCAGGCCCCAGACGTTCTCGCCGTAATCCTTCCACTGCATCGGGTTGGCGATGGCGTACTCACGCTGGGCAAGTGCGGCCGAGCGGCTGTTGAGGAAGTAGGTGCTGCCGCGCTCGCGCATGTAGGCGTCCTGGATGTCGCGGAAGTCGATCCAGACGTGGCTGTACTGGTGGCCGAACAGCGGGCCGAAGGACAGGTATTCCTGGCCCTGGTAGACCCCCCAGTCGTTGTCATAGGTGCGCGTCCACACCGTCCACGCATCCGGGCTGACCGGGTGCGTCGGCGAACCCAGGGCAAGGATGTAGACCATCATGGCCTCGTTGTAGCCCATCCAGTCGTGGTCGATGAAACCGCTCTCGGGGAACCAG
The DNA here is from genome assembly GCF_059371575.1 of Stenotrophomonas sp. YJH_SMC_4. Lineage (NCBI taxonomy): Bacteria > Pseudomonadati > Pseudomonadota > Gammaproteobacteria > Lysobacterales > Lysobacteraceae > Stenotrophomonas > Stenotrophomonas sp. YJH_SMC_4. Next base: position 206,631 of record NZ_JCAFUR010000005.1, on the reverse strand, counting down.
CCCATCGAGATCAGCGGCGCACGCTGCTGCAGCCAGGGCCAGTCGACCTTCTTGTACAACGTGTCGGCGATCTGGCGGATTTCCTTCTCGCGCGGATCGTCACCGTCGTAGTACGACTGCGCGAACAGCACCCCCATCATCAGCAGCGCGGTATCCACCGAGGACAGTTCGACCCAGCTGTCGTAGCGACGACCTTCCTGCATGTCCAGGAAGTGGTAATAGAAGCCCTTGTAACCCGCCTTGCCGGTACGCTGCGGGCCCATCGGCACGTCGCGGAAGAATTTCAGGGTAGTCAGGGTGCGGTCGATCGCCTGGTTGCGGCTGACCCAGCCGTTCTCGATGCCGATCGGATACGCGGTCAGTGCGAAGCCGACCGAGGCGATGCTGGCGAACGGCCGCGACGGATAGCGGTCCGGGGTCAGGCCATTGATCTCGTTGGTGGTATCCCAGAAGAACTGGAAGGTGCGGCGCTCGATGTCATCGAACAGCGGCGGCAGCTCAGGTTTCATCGGCCGCGGCGGTGCATCGGCCTCGATCAGGATCACCGGCGGCCGCGGCTTGGCAGGCTCCTGCTGGGCCGGCTGGCAGGCGGCCACGGCCAGGCTCAACGCTGCGGCGGACAACAGATGACGTGCCTGCATGGCGCGATTTCTCCGGTGGTCTGATCGATGGGAAAGCATACCGTCCAATGATCTGAAATCGTTTACAAGGTGCGTTCTTAAAAAACCACGAAAAACGTGGTTTGACACCGCGATCATTGCCCATGCCGATGCCCCCTGACCGGCAGCGGCATGGGCAATGGACCGGCACAGGGCCGGCCATTGCTGTTTTCACGCGCCCGATGCCGCCGGCGGAGCGGCGGCATCGGGGTCATGCATCCATCCGGGCTTAGAAGCGGAAGCCCACTTCGGCCTTGACCTGGCGCGGCGTACCGACGATGTCGCCGGTCTCGTTGTAGCTCGCGGTCAACTTGCCATTCTTGTAGTAGTTGTAGTTCGAGAAATTGTCGAAGTTGAACACGTTGATGATGTCGATACGCGCATACAGCTCGGTATCGCCCGGCATCTTGAACGTCTTCGTCGCCTGCAGGTCGACCGAGCGATAACCGAAGATCTTGCCACCCAGCAGGAACTTGCCGTTGCCACCCGGAACCGCCGCCATCGGGGTCGGCAGGTCGAAGCCATTGGCCTGCGGCACGCCGTACCAGTCGTTGATCGCGGTCGGGGTGGCCAGGGTGATCTTGCCACCGAAGGTGATGCCCCAGAAGCCCGCATACGAACCGGTCACCACCAGGCGGTGACGCGGCGCGCCGTTGGAGCGGATGGTCGGGTAGTCACCGATCACGCCACGGTCGAACGCGTAGTGCTCGTTGATGTCACGGTTGTGGCGGGCGGTGGTCCAGGTATAGGCGATGGAGGTGCCCCAGCCGCTTTCCTGGGTGAACGGCTTCTGCGCCGACAACAGGATCTGGGTAGCACGGGTCTTGATGCCCTGCTGGCCGATGATCAGGCTGCCGAAGCCCGGTACGTTGCAGCTCCACGCCTGGCCCAGACCGGCTTCGGTGCCACCGCACAGACGCGGATCGTCGAAGAAGTTGCCGGTCGGGTAGCGATTGCCCAGGGTGAAGGCGAAGCCGTCATAGGTGAGCGTGCGCGAGATGGTGGCGTCGGTCAGCCAGTCGCCGATCTGGTTGCTCATGCCCAGGCTGAACTGGTCAGCGTAGGGCACCTTCAGATTGTTGTTCAGCAGGTCGACTTCCAGGCCGGCATTGCTGGTCGAACCGACCAGGCTCTGGAGGTTGCCGATACCGTTGAGCAGGTTCGGGTTCCAGTCATAGCACGCGGCGTTGCCCTGGAAGCACTGACCGGTTGCCGGATTGCGGAAGTAGATCGTCGGCTGCGGCAGGGCCAGCTTGGTGGTTTCCAGCTGCAGGTAGTCGAACAGGTCGCGGTCGTAGGAACGACCGGCACCACCGTGGATCACGTGCTGCTCGTCGGCATTGATGTCATACGAGAAACCCAGACGCGGCTGCCAGGCATTCTTGAATGCCTTGCGGTTGTGGCCGTTGCTGATGTAATCGTTGATGTTCAGGCCGCTCAGCGCCAGCGTGTCGGCGTAGCTCTGGCCAGCGGCGGCACGCGGATCCTGCGCGAACAGCGCATTGACCACTTCCGGCGGGGTCACGAAGTCCAGATAGGACGGGTTCTTCTCGTAGTCCCAGCGCAGGCCGAGGTTCAGCTGCAGGTGGTCGTTGACCTGCCAGTCATCCTGGATGAACAGACCGATCTGCTTCACCTTCGAGCGCACTTCGCCGGACACGCCGGACACGCCGGTGACCGGCTTCACGAACTGGGCCTTGTACGGGACGCTGTCCGGGAAGGTCGGGTTGTCGATGGTGTAGTAGAACTGCGGATTGATCTGCGCCGCATCGGAGGCGTACAGGTCGATCTGCTTGTACTTGGCACCCATCTTGATGGTGTGGTCGCCCGCCCACTGGATGCCATCCAGGGTCAGGTTGTCTTCGACCGACCAGCCCTTCTGGCCCTTCACCTGCGACGACATTGCCGAGGAACCACCGATCGAGACGATGGCGCGCTCCTCGTTCTTGCCGTCCGGCGCGGTGTAGTTGAAACCGTTGCCCATGCTCAGCGACTTGGGATTGTTGAACGAATCCTCGTGGGTAACCATCAGCTCGTTGTAGTAACGCTCACCGCTGTGGTTCCAGCGCAGCGCGTAACGGCGGTCAGTGTTCTTGGTTTCCTTGCCGTGCATCGGCGCGGTCTGGTCCGAGAACTGCTGCTGGGTTTCATCACGGTCCTGGAAGGTCAGTTCCAGGCGATCGTTGTCGGTCGGCTCGAAGTCGACCTTGGCGAAGATCAGGTCCTGCTGGAACGGCTGGCTGGCCGGGCCCAGGCCGGCCTGGGCATCAGCCGGGACGCGGTTGGCCTTGTTGGTCACCGAACCATGCGGTGCGATGGTCACCGGCAGATCGAAGCGCTTGGCTTCATAGGTCACGAAGAAGTGGGCCTTGTCCTTGACGATCGGGCCGCCCAGGGCGAAGCCGTATTCCTTCTCGGCCGAATCCTCCTTGCCCTTGCCCGGCTGACGCTCGGCCGGGGTCATCGCGCGCATGCTGTCGTTGGTATAACGGTAGAAGGTTTCACCCTTGAACTCGTTGGTACCCGACTTGGTCGCGGCCGTGACCGCTGCACTGGACACCTGGCCGTACTCGGCCTTGTAGTTGCCGGTGATGACCTTGTACTCGCCGATGGCCAGCTGCGGGAACGGGTTACCGGCACTGCCGGACTGACCGGCCACGCCGCCGCCCTTGACGTAGCTCTTCTGGCCCACACCGTCGATGTACACGTTGGTGCCGTCGGAGTTGGTGGCACCGCCGCGCAGCGAGGTGTTGCCCTTGGCGTCGCGGGTGAAGATCATGCCCGGCACCGCGTCGGCGAACTCCAGGAAGTTGCGCGAGACCTGCGGGGTGGTCTGGATCTGCTGCAGGCTGACGGTCTTGCCGACTTCGGACGTGCGCACTTCCTGCAGCAGGGTCGGCGCGACGACGTTGACAGTGTCCAGGTTGGTGGCTGCGGTCGTACCCGGGGTGCTGCTGGCAGCGCCGGCAAAGTTCAGGGTAGCGGTCGAGGCCACGGTGACGGTGACCTTCTGCGACTGGCCGTTGGCGACCACGTCATAGGTGCCCGGGTCCAGGCCCATCAGCGAGTAGCTTCCATCGGCACGGACGGTACCGCGACGGACGGTGCCGGTGGCCACGTTGGTGGCGGTCACCTCAGCGCCGGCCTGCGCGCCGGAAACCTGGCCGCGCAGGCTGGCATTGGCCGACTGCGCCATGACGTTCGGAGCAGCAGCCAGCATCAGGCAGCTGACCAGTGCGGTGCTCAGCAGCCGGCGTGCCGGCGTGCGGAAGGTGGTGTGCATCATCAACTCAATCTCCGGGTGGCGGTAACCGCTTGCGCGGTCCCTGCGATCAATCAAAAAAGAAGGAACGCCTCCGGCTTCAACGGCCGGATGGCGGAGTGGTGGAATCGCGAACTATCAAGCGGGGAACCAGGGTCTGCTTGTCCCCTGTCCCATCCGTGGAGGTGCCGTCCATCAACTGCATCAGGCGCGTCATGGCCCGATCGCCGAGTTCGGCGATGCTGACCTGCATGGTGGTCAGCGACGGGTGGACGAAACGCGCCAGTGGAATGTCATCGAAACCGGCCAGGGCGACGTCGGACGGAACGTGGACACCTGCCTGCGTGAACGCATACAGGCAACCCAGCGCCATCATGTCGTTGGCGGCGAACACGGCATCAGGCAGCGCTCCGGCTGCCAACAACTCCTGACCGGCACGATGGCCGGAAGCTTCGTCGAAATCACCGGGCAGCTCGATGCCTTCGGCGTCACTGCCGAAAGCCGCCAACGCGTCACGGAAGCCACGCAGGCGCTCGCGCGCGTCGAAGTTGAGGTCCGGGCCAGAAATGAAAGCGATACGGCGGTGACCCGCGTCAAGCAGATGGCGGGTCATCGCCATCGCACCGGCATGGTCATCGATGCTCAGCACCGGGTGGTCCTGCCCGGGCAGATAGGTGTTGATCAGCACCGTTGGCAATGACTGCGGCAGGTTGTCGGTCAGGAATCCAGGGCTCTCCGCATAGGGCGAGAGCACCAGCAGGCCGTCGACGCGGCCGCGCATGGCGCGCAGGGCCGCGCCCTGCTGCTCCTGGTCACCGTGGTAACTGGACACCAGCAGGTGCTGGCGGCGGTTGCGGGCGACGTTGTCGATGCCGCGCATCAGCTCGGAGAAGAATTCGCCGTACAGGTCAGGCAGTACCACGCCCACCGTATTGGTGCGACGGCTGCTGAGGCTGCGGGCGGCGGCGTGCGGGGTGTAACGCAGCCGTGCGGCCACCTCCAGCACAAGCTGGCGGACCGGTTCGGCGACATTTTCATGCCCGTTGAGCGCGCGGGAAACCGTGGCCACGGAGACCCGGGCTTCGCGAGCGACGTCTTTGATTGTGATAGCTGCCTTGTTCACGAAGCCGCCCTCCACGGCTTGGACCTACCAGCATTGGCGCGGAATGTAAGCGTTTCCATCTGGGCTTGTAAACAGTCCGTTAGGCGAATGTCCTGAAATGGACATGGAAATCTGTCTGTGGCGGGCCCGCTGACGGACCCGCCAGGACAGTGTGGGACAAGGGCTCAGCCCTGTTCTGACGGTGTCAATGCACGAATGGACAGCGCGTGGATGTCGGTCTCCATCATCGCGCCCAGCGCGGCATAGACCGCGCGATGCCGGGCCAGTGGACCCAGTCCGGCGAAGCGTTCACTGACCACATGCACGTTGAAATGGCCGCGGCCATCGCGCGCACCGGCGTGGCCTGCATGACGATGACTGTCGTCTTCGATTTCCAGCACGCTCGGGGCCAGCGCCTGCTGCAGTGCGTCACGCATCCGCTCGATCCGCTCCGCGTTCACGGCAGGACCTTGCGGAACGGACGCACCTGTACATGGGTGTAGACGCCCGCGGCTACGTAAGGGTCGGCATCAGCCCAGGCCTGGGCCTGCACGAGCGACTCGAACTGCGCGATCACCACCGAACCACTGAAGCCGGCCGGGCCCGGGTCCTCGCTGTCTACTGCCGGGCACGGTCCGGCCAGCAGCAGGCGGCCTTCGTCGCGCAGCGCGTACAGGCGCGCCAGGTGTTCCGGACGTGCCTGCAGTCGCTGTGCCAGCACGTCCTGGCCGTCATAGCCTTCAATCACATACCACACGGCATTTCCTCGCTTGCGTTGTCGGGTGCGCAGATTCTAGCCAATGCGGCCCCCGCCCCGGCCCGGCTGGACACTGGCCCGACAAAGGCTTACCCTAGGCTCCATTGCACGTGGCTGGATGCAGCAGCCCGTCGGTTTTTGCGGCCAACGCAGCCCCCGACGACCGTCCCGCTGCTTCGAACCGGACCACCTGGCCGGGCCACGTAGACGACCTCCCCGTAGTTCCGTCGCTGCCGTTTACTGCGGCGCGTCCTGCTGTTTGATATGTGTGGAATCGCGCCGATCCCGGCGTGTCTGGTGCCGTGGGGCGCCGTGGCGTTGGCCCGGTGAACCCGCTGCCGCGACTGGTCCGATGCAATCCTGATGTCCATTAGATGACTTCCGAACTCGCGCTCGACGCGAACCCGCCAACCCGGCCGCCCGCCCCCCAGCAGCAGGAAATGCCGCTGGCCGTGGTGCATGGGCAACCGGTCCTGCAGATTCCGCAGGACCTGTACATCCCGCCGGACGCGCTGGAAGTCATCCTGGATGCCTTCGAAGGCCCGCTGGACCTGCTGTTGTACCTGATCCGCCGCCAGAACCTGGACGTACTGGACATTCCCGTGGCCGAGATCACCCGGCAGTACGTGGAATACATCACCGTGATGCGCGAGCTGCGCTTCGAGCTGGCCGCCGAGTACCTGGTCATGGCCGCGATCCTGGCCGAGGTGAAGTCGCGCATGCTGCTGCCGCGCCCGGTCAGCGAGGAAGGCGATGAGGCCGACCCGCGCGCCGAACTGGTGCGCCGCCTGCAGGAGTACGAACGCTTCAAGCAGGCCGCCGAGGACATCGACGCCCTGCCCCGCCAGGACCGCGACACCACGGTGGCACACGCCTTCATGCCCGAACGTGCTGCGGTGAAGCTGCCGCCGCCGGTGGACCTGAAGGAAATGCTGCTGGCCCTGCACGACGTGCTCAAGCGCGCCGAGCTGTTCAGTGGCCACGCCATCAAGCGCGAGGCGCTGAGCGTGCGGCAACGCATGGGCGAAGTGCTGGGCCGGCTTGAAGATGGCAAGTTCTACCGTTTTGAAGGGCTGTTCACCGCAGAAGAAGGCAAGCTGGGCGTGCTGGTCACGTTCCTGGCGGTGCTGGAACTGGCCAAGGAACAGCTGCTGGACATCGTCCAGGAAGAGCCGCTGGCGCCGATCTACGTGAAGTCCCTGGCCGCCGGCAACACCAATGCCCCGCTGCAGTTCAGCAGCGAGTTCGACGACAACGACGCCGCCAACGAGAACGAGTGAGCGCTGACTGCCGATGGACCAAACGCTGATCAACCGCATTGTCGAGGGTGCCCTGCTGGCCTCCAGCCAGCCGCTCACCCTGGCCCAGCTGAAAGACCTGTTCCCGGAAGAGGAGCCGGCACCGCCGGGCAGCATCGAACGTGCGCTTGAGCGCCTGCGCGAAGCCTGCGAAGGCCGTGGCGTGGAACTGGTCGAGGTCGCCTCCGGCTTCCGCTACCAGGTGACCGGCGAAGTGCATGGCTGGATCAGCCGGCTGTGGACCGAACGCAAGACCCGCTATACCCGTGCCACCCTGGAAACCCTGGCGCTGATCGCCTACCGGCAGCCGATCACTCGTGGCGAGATCGAGCAGGTGCGCGGCGTGGCGGTCAGCAGCAACATCATCCAGGCGCTGGAGGAACGCGAGTGGATCCGCGTGGTCGGCCACCGCGACGTGCCCGGCAAGCCTGCCCTGTTCGGCACCACCAAGGGCTTCCTGGACTACTTCGGCCTGAAGCGCCTGGACGAGTTGCCGCCGCTGTCGGAACTGAAGGACCTGGGCGAGCTGGAACCCCAGCTGGCCCTGGACCGCGACGCACCGGCCGCCGCCAGTGCCGAGGGTCCGGACATTTCGGCTGGCGCCGATGGCGCTGCTGCCAACGATGACGCCGGCCTGGCCGGCAGCGACACCCCCGATTCCGCCGACGCAGCGTCTGCGTCGGCTTCCGATGAGCAAGCACCTTCGCCCCTTGATGATGGGCACCCCGATTCCGCGCCGGGCGAGCGCGCGGTGCCCCTGAACGAACGCGAAGACAACGCCGTCGCGATGACGACCGTGGCTGTTGACCAAGCCGATTCCGAACCAGAGGCCGACCCCGAAACCGTCGGCCGGAGCAAAACTGATGAGTGACACCCCCCGTAACAAGCTCTCGCTCAAGCGCGAAGCCACCTCCGAACAGTTCAAGCTGGAAGAGCGCCTGCACAAGGTGCTGGCCCAGGCCGGCCTGGGTTCGCGCCGCGCGCTGGAACAGCGCATCGCCGAAGGCCTGGTCAAGGTCAACGGTGAAGTCGCGCAGACCGGCATGTCGGTCAAGAGCGGCGACAAGATCGAGCTGGATGGCCGCGGCTTCGTCGCCACCGCCCTGGCCGAACCGTCGCGCGTGCTGGTCTACAACAAGCCGGAAGGCGAAGTGACCACCCGCGAAGACCCCGAAGGCCGCCCGACCGTGTTCGAATCGCTGCCGCCGCTGAAGGGCGCGCGCTGGATCGCCATCGGCCGCCTGGACATCAACACCACCGGCCTGCTGCTGGCCACCACCGACGGTGAACTGGCCAACGCCATGATGCACCCGTCGTTCGAGGTCGAGCGCGAGTACGTGGTGCGCGTGCGCGCCCCGGAAGGCGAGGAGAAGGTCTCCGACGCCATCGTCGACCGCCTCGCACGCGGCGTGGCACTGGAAGACGGCCCGGCCAAGTTCGACGAGATCGAACGCATCGGCGGCACCGACTCGCACGACTGGTTCCGCGTCGTGGTGAAGGAAGGCCGCAACCGCGAAGTGCGCCGCCTGTGGGAGTCGCAGGGCTGCCAGGTCAGCCGCCTGAAGCGCACCCGCTACGGCAAGGTGAGCCTGCCGCGCGAACTGGCCCGTGGCCATTCGGTGGAACTGGGCACCGCCCAGGTTGAAGCCCTGCGTGCGCAGCTGAAGCTGGAAGAAGGCGCGCCGTCGGCTCTGACCCTGCAGCCGGTGATCGGCCAGCGCCGCGCCGCCAAGACCACCGTGCGCGTGCGCGAAGGTGGCCGTGGCAATGCCTACGTCAACGGCCATAACACCGCAGACGAAGGCCGCGAGCTGCGTCGCTTCGACAACGTCCGCGAAGACCGCGGCCGTGGCCGCGGCGGCAAGGGCGGCGGTTTCAAGGGTGGCCTGACGGTCAGCGGTGAAGCAGCAGCCAAGCAGTCGCAGAAGCCGTTCAAGCAGCGCACCCAGAAGAATGACCGTTCGCTGCCGGAAGGCAACCCGGCCGCGTTCCGCACCTGGTACGTGCCGGATGGCGTGAGCACGGGCCCGAGCGGCCATCGCAATGCCGGTCCGGGCGCGCGCGGCCCGGGTGCCCGTGGTCCGGGCGCAGGCGGCCAGGGCCGTCCGTACGGCAAGCCGAAGGGTCCGGGCGCCGGTGGCGGACAGGGCCGTGGCGGTTTCGGCGGTGAAGGCCGTGGCGGCGCAGGCGGCCAGGGTCGTCCGGCCGGTGCCGGCAACCGCTCGCAGGGCCAGGGCAACAAGCACCCGTATGGTCATCCGGGCAATGCCCCGAGCTTCCCGTCCGACCACGCCACGCCGGGCTTCAACCCGTATGGCAGCCCCAAGCCGGCGCAGGGCGCCCGTCCGGGCGGTCGCGGGCCGGGTGGTGGCAACCGTGGTCCGGGCGGCAATCGCGGCCCCGGCGGTCCGGGTGGCAACCGTGGCCCGGGTGGCCCCGGCGGCAACCGCGGTCCGGGCGGCCCGCGCCGCAGCGGCCCGCGCGGCGGCTGATCACCGGCACGCCTGAAATGAAAAACCCCGGCGCAGGCCGGGGTTTTTCGTTGAAAAGGGGACGGAGGGGATTAAGTCGTTTTTGTCACGGCCTGTGTCAAAGGGGCGAGAGCGACTTAATCCCCTCCGTCCCCTTTTGCGTGGCGCTGGAACGCGGCGGGTGTGGTGCCGGTCATGCCGCGGAAGAAGGCGATGAACGGGCTCTCGGCGGAGAAGCCGGTGTCCTGCGCCACGTGCGCCACGCGTTGGCCCAGCAGCAGCAACTCCATGGCCCGCATCAGGCGCCATTGCTGGCGCCAGGCCTGGTAGCTCATGCCGGTATCACGCTGCATCAACCGGCCGACAGTACGCGCGCTCAGGCCCGTGCGCGCGGCCAGCTCCCCCAGTTCGGGCGGCAGCTGTTCGGCCACCGGGAGGCACCGTGCGATCCGCGGATCACGAGGCAGAGGCAGGTCCATCGGCGCCACCGGTGCAGCAGCGATTTCCAGCACGCACAACGCCAGTTGGTGGTGCGCGCGCGGCGACTGCCAGTCATGGTCGAACGGCGCCTGCGCGATCGGCTCCAGCAAGGCCTGCAGCAGCGGCCCCACGCCGATGATCGCAGGCTGCCGGGGCAGCTGAGCCGACAGCGCGGCGTCGAAGTACAACGAACGGTAGTCGACCGCCTGGCGCATCTGCGCGCGATGGCGCAGCCCGCCCGGAATCCACGCGGCACGCGCGGGCGGCAGCAGGCTGATGCGATCACCGTAGGTCAGGCGCGTGCAGCCCTGCCGGGTGTACAGCAGCTGCGCGCGTGCATGCTGGTGCCAACCCGAGTCGTGATCCGCCAGTGAGGCTGCAATCCCCAGCACCGGAGCACTCCAGGCATCGGCGTCGAAGTGCGCGTGCGGCTGCAACCAGGCCATGTCTTATTTCATACATTCGATGACAGGATAGACAGAGTGCGCCATTGCGGACGCGACCACAATGCGCGGCCCTGTTCCTGGAGCGCCCGCATGTCGCGCCGCCTGTTGTTGCTCGCCATTGCACTGCTGATGTTCCCGCAGTTGGCACAGACCCTTTACAGCCCGGCCCTGGCCGATCTGGCCGAACGCTTCGCCCTGCCGCCGAGTGCCGCCAGCCAGGCCATGAGCCTGTACCTGTTCGGCTTCGCCGCAGGCGTGCTGCTGTGGGGGCGCCTGGCCGATCGTATCGGTCGTCGCCCTGCCCTGCTATGCGGCCTGGCCGTGTTCGCACTGGCCGCCTGCGGCGGCCTGCTGGCCAGCACCTTCGGCCAGGTCCTGCTGGCACAGGCACTGGCCGCACTGGGTGCGGCGGCGGCCTCGGTGGTAACCCAGACCGTACTGCGCGACCACCTGCAGGGACCCGCGTTGGCGCAGGCGTTCTCCTGGATCGGCATGGCCCTGGCCCTGAGCCCGGCCATCGGCCTTGCACTGGGCACGCTGCTGGTCGCCGCCCATGGCTATGTCGGCGTACAGTCCGGCCTGCTGCTGATCGCTGCCCTGCTGGCAGTCGCATGCCTGACGGGCCTGCGCGAAAGCCGCCCTGCACAGATCCCGCACGTGCCCATGCTGCCGCTGCTGCGGGAACTGCTGCGCGATCGCTGGATCTGGTCACACGCGTTGCTGGTGATGGCCTTCAACGTGGCGATGTACAGCTGGTATGTGCTCGGCCCCTTCGTGTTTGCGCGCCTGCACTGGCCAGTCACCTGGTTCGGCGCCAGCGGCGCGGTGCTGGCACTGGGCTCGGCACTGGGCGCGTGGGGCAATGGCCGCCTGCTGCGTGCAGGCGTTGCCGCAACCACGCGCATCCGCATCGCCGCAGGACTGGTCCTGACGGGAGGCCTGCTGGCCGCGCTGCTGCATGATCACCCTGCCCTGATCGCGGCGATGGTGCCGGTGGTGACGGGCTTCGGCCTTGCCATTCCCAATGTGCTCGGCCAGGCCCTGCGCGGCTATCCACACTGTCTCGGCAGCGCAGGCGCGCTGTTCGGCCTGCTCTACTACCTGTTGATCGGTGCGGCAATGGCGCTGGTCGGTGCAGTGCAGATGCTGGCACCGACCGTTATCGCGTGTGGCCTGCTGGCCCTGTGGCTGCAACGGCGGCGTCCCGCTGCAGCCTAGGAATTGCTGCAAAAGCAGCGCACTGTGCTGGCCTTCCGGGAACGGCTTTGATTCCCCGGCTATCGTGCGCGCGCTCCCACACAAGGCAGATGCTCATGATCACCATCACCGCCGAACAGGCCCGCGCCAACGTCGATGCCGCCAAGCGCCCGATCGAACTGTTCTACCGCGACCTCGACAACGCCATCCAGATCGGCTCGGAAAATGGCCGCCGCTACATCGTGTTCGGCTTCAGCCAGGTGATGGCCAGCGAGCAGCTCGTCGAAGACGTGGTCGCACAGCTGCTGAAGAATGGTTTCGGTGTCGAACGGTTGTTGAGCGATTCCGAACAGCACTACATCCGCATCAGCTGGGGAACTGCCGCGCCGTCGCGCCTCAGCGCCGGCTGAGGGTGAACGCGGTGCCGTCCACGCCCAGATCCCAGCCCTTGCCGGTACCGGACAGGGCCAGCGAGATGTCGCCCTTGGTCATCACCTGCGCGTTGCTGGACTTCACCGCACCGGCATGCGCGCCCACCGAGGCGTAAGTACCCAGCAGCTCGTTGACGCTGACTGCGCCGGTGAAGCTGCCACGTCCGTTGGTGATCTTCGACTTGCCCACGGTCAGGCCGCCGCCCTTCATCTGGATGCGCACCGGCATGCTGGCGCCATTGCTGCAGGTGAGCGTGCCATTGCCGGATGCAGTCTTGTAGATCAGCGACCAGCCAGAGAGGTTGTAGCGCAGCTCGCAGTCGAGGTTGCCAGCGGCGTGCGCGGCCGGGGCCAGCGATGCGGCAGACAGGGCAAGCAGCAGGGCGAAGGGCTTGTTCATGGCAGGACTTCCAGTTCGGTCGGACTGCCGGCGAATCTAGCAGCGCGCGCGTGCACGTTGGATGCAGGCGCACGCGCTGGTGCAGCAGTGTTCAGGCCGGTGCTCAGGCCTGTTCGTCCAGGTGGAAGGCATCGGCATCGAGCATCGCCGGGAAACGCGCGCGGTGTGCGGCCAGCGACTCGGCCGAGATGGTGGTGGTGACCACCTGTTCGCGTTCGCGGATCTCCACCTGCGGCTGGCCGAGGAAATCCAGCACCGCGCTGTCGCCTGCGTAGTGCAGCTGGTTGCCATCGACGCCGACGCGGTTCACCGCCGCCACGAAGCACAGGTTTTCAATCGCACGTGCACGCAGCAGGGTCTTCCACGCATAGGCGCGTGCCGACGGCCAGTTGGCGACGAAGATCTGCAGGTCGAAATCCAGCTGCTGCGGACGCTCCACGTTGTAGCGGTTGCGGCAGAACACCGGGAAACGCAGGTCGTAACAGACCTGCGGATTGATCCGCCAGCCCTTCCATTCCACGCTCAGGCGGTCGCGACCGGCGGCATAGCGCTCGTGCTCGCCGCCGTAACGGAACAGGTGGCGCTTGTCGTAGTACTGCAGGTCGCCATCGGGCGTGGCGAACAGCAGGCGGTTGTAGACGCCCTCGCCGTCGCGCAGCTGCACGCTGCCGATCACCGCCGCGTTCAAGGTCCTGGCCTGTTCGCGCACCCAGGCCACGGTCGGGCCGTCCATGCCTTCGGCCTGGGCAATGGCGTCGTTGGAGAAACCACTGGTGAAGGTCTCCGGCAGGATCACCAGGTCGGTAGTGCCGGCCAGCGGTGCCAGCAGCGCGCCGTAGTAGGCGCGGTTGCCGGCCGGATCGTGCCAGCGGGTGTCGCCCTGGACGAGGGAAATGCGCAGGTCCTGCATGTTCACGCCTCCGCTCAGAGCAGGCGCAGGCGTTCGATCGCCGCGTCCATCGTTGCTTCGTTCTTGGCAAAGCACAGGCGCACCAGGCGCTGGCCGGCCGGCGGGTTTTCGTAGAACGGCGACAGCGGGATCGCGGTCACGCCCTTCTCGATGGTCAGCCACTTCACGAACTCATGGTCCGGCAGGTCGCTGATGGCCGAGTAGTCGACCAGCTGGAAGTAGCCGCCGGGGACCGGCAGCGCCTTCAGGCGGGTGCCGGCCAGCTGCTCGCGGAAACGGTCGCGCTTGGCCTGGTAGAACGCGCCCAGCTCCAGGTGGTGTTCGGGTTCGTCGCGGATCATCGCGGCGAAGCCGTACTGCGCCGGGCCGAAGCTGGTGAAGGTGTTGTACTGGTGCACCTTGCGGAACTCGGCGGTCAGTGCCGGCGGTGCGATCGCATAGCCGATCTTCCAGCCGGTGCAGTGATAGGTCTTGCCGAAGCTGGAGATGACGAACGCGCGCTCGCGCAGTTCCGGGTAGCGCAGCGCCGATTCATGGCGGCGGCCGTCGTAGATGATGTGTTCGTACACCTCATCTGAGATCAGGTAGATCTGCGTGCCACGCAGCAGCTCGGCCAGTGCCTGCATGTCCTGCGCCGACAGCATCGCGCCGGACGGGTTGTGCGGGGTGTTGACGATCAGCATGCGGGTGCGCGGGGTGATCGCCGCACGCACGCGGTCCCAGTCGACCGCGAAGGTCTGCGGATCCAGCGACACATGCACGGCCTTGGCACCGGCCAGGTCGATCGCCGGTTCATAGCAGTCATACGCCGGGTCGAGCACGATCACTTCCTCGCCGGCACGCACCACGGCGTGGATGGCGTTGAAGATGGCCTCGGTACCGCCACTGGTGACGGTGATCTCGCTGTCCGCATCGACCTGCGCGCCGTAGCAGTCCAGCGCCTTCTGCGCGATGGCCTGGCGCAGCGGCGCCACGCCGGTCATCGGCGGGTACTGGTTCAGCCCGGCGGCCATCGCCCTGGCGGTCTCGTCGATCAGGCGCTGCGGCGCCGAAAAGTCCGGGAAACCCTGGCCCAGGTTGACTGCGCCGTGTTCGGCGGCGAGCTGGGACATCACGGTGAAGATCGTGGTACCGACCTTGGGCAGCTTGGTGTTCGGTTGCATCGGCCTGGGCTGTGGGGGAACAGGCCTGCGAGTTTACGCAATCCGCGCGTCGGTAGTGCCGGCCGCTGGCCGGCACCCCTGGGACGATCTGCGACGCCGGGTCGCATCTGCCGGCCAGCGGCCGGCACTACCATCGGCATTCACCGCTACAATTGCCATCGCACTCCGGCATGAAGACCCCTGCCCCTTGAACACCCCTGCATTGCTGGCCGCCAGCGGCCTGAGCTTCTCCCGCAATGACGAGCCGGTGTTCGGCCCGCTGGACTTCCATGTGGACGCCGGCGAAGCCCTGCTGGTGCAGGGTGGCAATGGCGCCGGCAAGACCACCCTGCTGCGCGTGCTGGCCGGCCTGGCCCGGCCCGGCGCCGGCCAGGTGCGGATCGACGGCAAGCCGGCGAGCAATGCCGAACGTGCACGCTACGTGGCCTACCTCAGCCATCTGCCGGCCCTGAAGCCAGACCTAGACACGCTGGAGAACCTGCACTTCCTGTGCGGCCTGCATGGACGGCGTGCGCGGCAGATGCCCGGCAACGCGCTGGCCATCGTGGGCCTGGCCGGTTATGAGGACACCCTCGTTCGGCATCTGTCCGCCGGGCAGAAGCGGCGGCTGGCACTGGCACGCATCTGGCTGTCGCCGGCGCCGCTGTGGCTGCTGGACGAGCCCTATGCCAACCTCGACCTGGAGGGCATCACCCTGGTCAACCGGATGATCTCGGCGCACCTGCGTGCCGGCGGCGCTGCGCTGGTCACCACCCATGGCGCCTATGCCGCACCGCCGGTGCGTACCCGCCAGCTCGACCTCGGCGGTGCCGCATGATCGCGCCGGGTACCGAACCAGGCCTGTGGCAGACCGCAGGCGCCCTGCTCAAGCGCGACCTGCGCCTGCTCTGGCGCCGCCGCGGCGATGCGCTGCAACCCCTGCTGTTCGCGGTGCTGGTAGTGGTGCTGTTCGCGCTGGCCCAAGGCCGCGAACCACAGCTGCTGGCCGCCACCGCGGGCGCGGTGCTGTGGCTGGCCGTGCTGCTGGCGGGACAGCTGTCGCTGGATTCACTGTTCCGTTCCGACGCCGAAGATGGCTCGCTGGAACAGTGGCTGCTGGCGCCGGTGCCGCTGGCCTGGCTGGTGCTGGTGCGCGTGCTCCTGCACTGGGCGACCACTGCGCTGCCGCTGATCGTGGTCAGCCCGCTGTTGGCCGAAATGCTGCATCTGCCGCATGACCAGCTGCCGATGTTGCTGGCATCGTTGCTGCTGGGAACGCCGTTGCTGAGCCTGATCGGTGGCGTGGTCGCCGCACTGACCGTTGGCATCCGACGCTCTGGTATTCTCGTGGCGCTGCTGTCGCTGCCGCTGTACGTGCCGGTGCTTGTGTTCGGCGCCGGCAGCCTGGCGGCAGCCGGACGCGGGCAGGATCCGGTCGGTGCGCTGCTGATGCTGGGCGCTGGCCTGCTGCTCGCGCTGGTGCTGGCTCCGCTGGCCACTGCCGCTGCAATACGTATTTCTCTGAGTTGACCGAGCTGAGAGCCAATCCACCCCTGCTGGATAGCCGCCACGCATGAATCCGATTGTCCGCTGGTTCCACCAACTCGGTTCGCCTCCCACGTTCGACCGTTTCGCTGCCCGCTGGTCGCGGGTGCTCTACCTCGCGGCTGTGCCGGTGCTGCTGGTCGGCATGTGGCAGGCGCTGCTGGTGGTGCCGCCGGAAGCCAAGCAGCTGGACAGCTTCCGCATCCTTTACATCCACGTGCCCAGTGCCTGGATGAGCCTGTTCGTATTCGCGCTGATGGCGCTGTATGCCGCCATCGCGCTGATCTGGCGGATCAAGGTCTGCGAGATCCTGGCCATGGCCTGCGCGCCGATGGGCGCCGGTTTCACCCTGATCACCCTGCTGACCGGCAGCATCTGGGGCAAGGGCACCTGGGGCACCTGGTGGGACTGGGACCCGCGCATGACCAGCGAGCTGGTGCTGCTGTTCCTGTACCTGGGCGTGATCGGCCTCTACCACGCCATCGAGGACCGCCGCAGCGCCGCACGTGCGGCGGGACTGCTGGCCATCGTCGGCGTCAGCCTGCTGCCGGTGATCCGCTATTCGGTGGACTGGTGGGGCGGCCTGCATCAGCGCCAGTCGATCAACGTGTTCGGTGAATCGGCGATCAGCAGCGCGATGATCGCGCCGCTGTGGTGGATGGTGATCGGCACCAAGTTCTGGTTCGCCGGTTCGGTGCTGGCCAAGGCGCGCGCCGACAATCTCGACCGCGAGGCCGGCAAGGCCTGGGTCGGTGGACGCGTCGGTGCCGAACGCCCGGTCCGGGAGGCCCAGCCATGACCCACCTTCCCTATGTGATCGGCGCCTACGCCGTGTTCGTGCTGGTGCTCGGCGCCGACGCCATCGGTTCGTGGCTGCGCCTGCGCGTGGCACGCCGGCTGGCACTGGCCCGCCAGCAGCGTCAGCAGACCCGCGCCGGCAGGCAGGACGCAGCTGTGCCGCTGTCGACGGAGCTGGAACGATGACCCCGGTACAGCGTCGCCGCTTGGCATGGGTGCTGCTGGCCCTGCTCGCCTCCGGCCTGGCCACTGCGCTGGTGGCGATGGCACTGGAGCGCAACATTGCCTACCTGTACACGCCTTCGGAAGTGCTGCGCGGTGATGTCGATGCGCAGTCGCGCTTCCGCTTGGGCGGCATGGTGGTGAAGGGCTCTTTCAATCGGCCGGTCGGCTCGCTGGAAGCACGTTTCGAAGTGACCGACGGCGACGCGCAGCTGGCAGTGACCACCTCGCGGATCCTGCCGGACATGTTCGCCGAAGGCACGGCGGTGGTCGCCAGCGGCCGCCTGCAGGGCGGCACCTTCGTCGCCGACGAAGTGCTGGCCAAGCACGATGAGAAGTACGTGCCGAAGGAAGTGGCCGACAAGATGGGCGATGCCCACCGCAAGCACGATGTGCCGGTGACGGCCCCCGAGGTGCGCTGAGTGCTGCCCGAACTGGGTCAGATCCTGCTGATGTGCGCATTGCTGGCCTCGCTGCTGCAGGCCGGCCTGCCGCTGGTCGGCGCACATCGCAACAACACGGCATGGATGGCGGTCGCACGGCCAGCCGCGTTCGCGCAGCTGCTGCTGCTCGCCGGCGCGTTCGCGGTGCTGACCGCCGCATTCGTGCAGCAGGATTTCTCAGTGCGCTACGTGGCCGAGAACTCCAATTCGCTGCTGCCGATGATCTACCGCTATTCGGCGGTCTGGGGCGCGCACGAAGGCTCACTGCTGATGTGGGCGCTGGTGCTGGCATTGTGGACCGGCGCGGTGGCGCTGTTCTCCCGGCACCTGCCGGCACCGGTGCAGGCGCGTGTACTGGCGGTGATGGGCATCGTCAGCGTCGGCTTCCTCGCCTTCCTGATCTTCACTTCCAACCCGTTCCTGCGCCTGAATCCGGCGCCGCTGGAAGGGCGCGATCTCAACCCACTGCTGCAGGACCCGGGGCTGATCATCCATCCACCGATGCTGTACATCGGTTACGTGGGTTTCGCCGTTCCGTTCGCATTCGCGGTGGCGGCGCTGGTGGAAGGTCGCGTGGATGCGCGCTGGCTGCGCTGGACGCGGCCCTGGACCAACGTCGCCTGGGGCTTCCTGACCCTGGGCATCGCGCTGGGCAGCTGGTGGGCCTACTACGAGCTGGGCTGGGGCGGCTGGTGGTTCTGGGACCCGGTGGAGAACGCCAGCTTCATGCCCTGGCTGGTCGGCGCGGCACTGATCCATTCGCAGGCCGTCACTGAAAAGCGCGGCACCTTCGGCAGTTGGACCCTGCTGCTGGCGATCGCGGGCTTCGCGCTGTCGCTGCTGGGCACCTTCCTGGTGCGCTCCGGTGTGCTGACCAGCGTGCATTCGTTCGCTGCCGATCCCTCGCGCGGCCTGTTCATCCTGGTGTTCCTGTCGGTGCTGGTCGGCGGCAGCCTGCTGCTGTACGCGCTGCGCGCCAGCCAGCTGAGCGTGGACGCCGACGACCCGCGCCGTGGCTTCACCGCCATCTCGCGCGAGACCCTGCTGCTGGCCAACAACCTGCTGCTGGCCACGGCCTGCGCGATGGTGCTGCTCGGCACGCTGTATCCGTTGCTGGCCGATGCGCTGTCGCTGGGCAAGATCTCGGTCGGCCCGCCCTACTTCGGCAGCCTGTTCCTGCTGCTGATGGCGCCAATGATCCTGCTGCTGCCGTTCGGCCCACTGGTGAAATGGCAGCGTGACCAGCCCTCGCGCGCCTTCGCGCTGCTGGCACCGTGGCTGGGCCTGGCGCTGCTGCTGGGCGCGCTGGCCTGGTGGCAGGCGCCGCAGAACGGCTGGAAGGCCGGCATCGGCGTGGCCGCTGCGGCCTGGGTCGCACTCGGTACCGCACGCTTCGTCTGGCAGCGACTGCGCGGCAACGGCCGCTTCACCGCCGAAATGCTCGGCATGATCGTTGCCCACGCCGGCATCGCCGTGTTCCTGGCCGGCGCGCTGCTGGTGGAAGCCTTGAACGTGCAGCGCGAAGTGGCGCTGGCCCCGGGCCAGCAGCTGGTGGTCGGTCGCTACGAAGTGCGCTTCGAGGGCGTGGACCATCGCGAAGGCCCCAATTTCATCGCCGACCGCGGTCACCTGCGGGTGTTCCGCGACGGCCGCGAACTGGCCCTGCTGCACCCGGAGAAGCGCCAGTACGCCAGCGGCGGCCAGGTGATGACCGAGGCCGGCATCGATGCACGCTTCGACGGCGATGTCTACGTGGCATTGGGCGAGCCGCTGGGCAACAATGCATGGGCGGTACGGGTGCACATCAAGCCGTTCGTGCGCTGGATCTGGCTGGGCGCGCTGTTGATGGCCCTGGGCGGATTCATCGCCGCCGCCGACCGCCGTTTCCGTCGTCCGTAGGAGTTTCCATGTCCGAGTCCCCCGCCCCGCGCCCCTCCCGCCCGCTGCCGCCGGTAGCCATCGTGATCGGCGTGCTGTTTTTCTTCGGCCTGCTCGGGCTGATGATCTACGGGGTTATGAAATCGGGTGATCCGCAGCGCGACGTGCTGCCATCGGCGCTGATCGACAAGCCGGCGCCAGCGTTCGCGCTGCCGGTGCTGCACGACCCGGAAATGATCGTGCACAGCGACGAACTGCGTGGCGCGCCGTACCTGTTGAACGTGTGGGGCAGCTGGTGCGCGGCCTGCCGCGAGGAACACCCGGTGCTGACCCGTTTCGCCGAGAGCAAGCGCGTGCGCGTGATCGGCTACAACTGGAAGGATGAACCGACCGATGCCCTGCATTGGCTGGAACAGCTGGGCAACCCGTTCATGGTCGTGCTCAGCGACGTGGAAGGCCGCACCGCGATCGACTGGGGCGTGACCGCCGCACCGGAAACCTTCCTTGTCGACGGCAGCGGCATCGTGCGCTGGAAGTACAGCGGTGCGATGACCCAGCGCGTGGTCGACGAGAAGCTGATCCCGGCGCTGGAGAAGATCGAGAAGGCCCAGGGCAATGCCGGCAGCACGTTGCACACGGCGCCCTGAGCCCATGCGCTGGCTGCTGGCGCTGCTGCTCCTGATGCTGCCGCTGGCCGCGCTGGCACAGCAGCCGCTGCATGATCCGCAGCCGCTGCAGTTCCGCGATGGCGCCGAAGAACGCCGCTTCCACGACCTGGCCGCGCAGCTCCGCTGCGTGCAGTGCCAGAACCAGTCGCTGGCCGATTCCAACGCGCAGATCGCGCAGGACCTGCGCCGCGAGGTGCTGCAGCTGATGCAGCAGGGCCACGACGACGCGCAGATCAAGCAGTTCCTGGTCGCCCGCTACGGTGAGTTCGTGCTCTATCAGCCACCGTTGCAGCCGGGCACCTGGCTGCTGTGGGGCGGTCCCCTGCTGATGCTCGGTGCGGGTGCTCTGGTGGTGCTGGGCATCGTCCGCCGCCGTGGCCGTACGGTTGGCGCCGCAGCGGCCGGCAAGGCCGATGAAGGAGACGGATGGTGAGCCATTGGCTGCCGATGCTGGCCGGTCTGGTTGCTGCGTTGATGGCAGCGCTGGTGCTGTGGCCGCTGCGCCACTCTGGCCGCCGCGGTTTCGTGGTCGGCGTATTCGCACTGGGCGTGGCCGGTGCCTGCCTGTACCTGCTGGTCGGTGATCCACGTGCCGCACAGGTGCAACCGACGCCTTCGGTAGCCACCCTGCGCGATGGCGTGCAGGCCCTGCAGGATGCACTGAAGCGTGACCCACAGCGGGCCGATGGCTGGGCGCTGCTTGGCCGGTCGCAAGCCGAACTGGGCAACGCCGCTGCCGCGGCGGACGCGTTCGCGCGGGCCGCCACTCTCGCCCCGGAAGACCCCGGCGTGCTGGTGGAAGCGGCGCAGGCACGTGCGCAGGCCGATGCCGGCAAGCAGTTCGATGACACGGCGATGGCCTGGCTGCAGCAGGCGCGTGCGCTGGCACCCGATGCCGAGCGTGCCAGCTGGCTGCTGGGGATCGCCCTGCGCCAGCGCGGAAAGAATGCCGAGGCCGCAGATGTGTGGAGCGGCCTGCTGCCACGGCTTGAGCCCGGCGCCGCGCAGGCGCTGCAGGCGCAGATCGCCATCGCCCGTGAAGCCGCCGGTCAGCCGTCCGATGCAGCCGTTGCGGCGCCACCGGCGCTGTTGCAGGTGCGCGTGCAGTTGCCTGCGTTGAAGGGCACCGAGTGGCCGGCCAGCACCCAGGTATTCGTGCTGGCCCGCGCCGTGGGTGGACCGCCGATGCCGGTGGCCGCACGCAAGCTGCCCTTGGCAGGATTCCCGGCCACGGTCGGGCTGGGTGACGCTGAAAGCCCGATGCCAACCGCACCGCTGTCGGCCCATCGCGAAGTGGAAGTGCTGGCACGCATCTCGCGCACCGGCAGCGCCAACCGCAGCGAAGATGACCTGCAGAGCGTACCGGTGAAGGTGAGCCTGCCCCACGACGGTGTTGTGGAGCTGCGCTTCCCGTAACGCGCCGCGGTAGTGCCGGCCGCTGGCCGGCAAGCTCATGAATCGTGATGCGCCTGCGAGGTTGCCGGCCAGCGGCCGGCACTACCTGCATCGCCGATGGAAACCAGCGTGTCGCCAGCTCCACATGCGGCCCCGCTAGAATGCCTGCATGACCGAATTCATCCCGCCCGGCACCCGCTTCCACGCCCTGCCCTCGCCCTTCCCGTTCAAGCGCGGCGGCGCCCTGCACGGCGCGCGCGTGGCCTATGAGACCTGGGGAACACTGGCGGCCGACGCCAGCAACGCGATCCTGATCGTGACCGGCCTCTCGCCGGATGCACACGCGGCAGCCAACGACGCCAACCCGGCAGCGGGCTGGTGGGAAGGCATGGTCGGACCCGGCAAGGCGATCGATACCGACCGCTGGTTCGTGGTCTGCGTGAACTCGCTGGGCAGCTGCAAGGGCTCGACCGGTCCGGCCTCGCTCAACCCGGCCACCAGCCAACCGTATCGTCTCGACTTCCCCGAGCTGTCGATCGAAGACGGCGCGCGCGCCGCGATCGAAGTCGTGCGCGCCCTGGGCATCGAACAGCTTGCCTGCGTGGTCGGCAATTCGATGGGCGGCATGACCGCGTTGGCCGTGCTGATGCTGCACCCGGGCATTGCGCGCAGCCACGTCAACATTTCCGGCAGCGCGCAGGCGCTGCCGTTCTCCATCGCGATCCGCTCGCTGCAGCGCGAAGCGATCCGCCTTGATCCACGCTGGAATGGTGGCCACTACGACGACGACGCGTATCCCGAGTCCGGCATGCGCATGGCGCGCAAGCTGGGCGTGATCACCTACCGTTCGGCACTGGAATGGGATGGCCGCTTTGGCCGCGTGCGGCTGGATTCGGACCAGACCGACGACGATCCGTTCGGCCTCGAATTCCAGGTGGAAAGCTACCTGGAAGGCCACGCACGGCGCTTCGTGCGTTTCTTCGACCCCAACTGCTATCTGTACCTCAGCCGTTCGATGGACTGGTTCGACATGGCCGAGTACGCCGACGGCGACGTGCTGGCCGGGCTGGCGAAGATCCGGGTGGAGAAGGCACTGGCGATCGGCGCCAACACCGACATCCTGTTCCCGGTGCAGCAGCAGCAACAGGTCGCCGACGGCCTGCGTGCCGGCGGTGCCGATGCGCGCTTCATCGGCCTGGAATCGCCACAGGGCCATGATGCCTTCCTCGTCGATTTCGAGCGTTTCGGCCCGGCCGTGCGCGGCTTCCTCGACGCGCTGTAAGTGGCGTGGCGGCGTAACCTCGCGCTGGCCGCCTTCGGCGCGCTGACCGCCTTGATGATCAGCGGTGTGCTGCCGCTGTGGCTGGGTGGCTGGTGCCTGCTGGCCAGTGCGGTGTCGTTCGGCCTCTATGGCCATGACAAGCGCGCGGCGCAGCGAAAGCGATGGCGCATTCCCGAGCGCACCCTGCAGCTGCTGGCCTTCGCCGGAGGCTGGCCCGGCGCGCTGCTGGGCCAGGCGCTGTTCCGCCACAAGCACCGCAAGGCCGCATTCCAGTGGGTGTTCTGGCTGTGCGTGCTGGCCAACGTGGCCTCGATCGCGGTGATGCTGCGCGAGTTCTCGCGGTAACCCTCGCAATCGGTGGTGCCGGCCGCTGGCCGGCAATTCCGTGTCCGTATCAGGCGCCATGAGGTTGCCGGCCAGCGGCCGGCACTACCGGTTCACGCTTCGCGGACCAGAGTCCCGTCGCGCAACCGGTACTGCGCATCGACCACGCCTTCGGGCAGGTCGTCGTGGGTGATCATCAGCAGGCTGCGCCCGTCCAGCAATCCGGAAAGGTCCTGCAACAGCGCACGTGCGGTATCCACGTCCAGCCCTTCGGTGGGTTCGTCGAGCAGCAGGATCGGCGCATTGCGCAGCAGCGCGCGCGCCAGCGCCAGGCGTCGTGCCTGGCCCGCCGACATCGTCGCACCGTTCTCGCCGACCCAGGCCTGCAGGCCGCCGTTGCGCTCGGCCCATTCGCCCAGGCGCACGCGGCGCAGCACCGCCCACAAGGCGGCGTCGCTGGCATCGGGATCACCCAATCGCAGGTTCTCGGCCACGCTGCCGGCGAACACCGGCGCGTTCTGCGGCAGCCACGCCAGTTGCCGGTGCCAGTCGGCCTGGGCGAAATCACGCAGGTCGCGGCCACCGTAGGTCAGCCGTCCCTGCTGCGGATCCCACAACCGCAGCAGCAGGCTCGACAGCGTGGTCTTGCCGCTGCCGCTGTCGCCGCGAATCGCGATGCGTTCGCCTGGCGCCAGGGTCAGCTGCAGGCCGGACAACACCGGCCGCGCGCCGCCTGGCCACTGGAAATGCACGTCATCCCAATGCACGCGCGCAGCCGGCGGCACCACCTGTGGCGCCTGGGGATCGTCCACCGTCGGCGGTTGCTCGACGATCGCCTGCAGGCGATCGGCGGCAATGCGCCCGGACTGCAGCGACTGCCAGGCCAGGCCCATGCCGGCCCACAGCTCGATCAACGCCACGGTGAGGAACACCAAACCTGCGGCCATTTCCGGTGCGATGCGCTGCTGCTCGGCCGCGTGCAGGGCCAACGCCAGCATCGCCACCAGGCCCAGCCCCGCCACCAGGCCGTGCAGGGTCGAGGCCGCGATCAGGCGCCAGCGGCGGCGGCGATCCCGCGAGGCCAGCTGCTTGGCAGCTACGCGTACCTTCAGCTGCCAGGCCGCATCGGCGTGCAGCGCGGCCAGGTCACCCGCACCTTCCAGCCCTTCGAATGCAGCGGTACGCAATGCGGCACGATGCGCGGCACGGTCGGCCTCTTCGTCGTCATGGCCACGCACGCCCAGCCACGGCACGCCGAAGGCGATCAGCAGCGCCAGCACCGCCAGCAGCACCGCAGCCGACCGCAGGATCAGTGCTGCCGAAACGATCGCGACCAGCGACAATCCGCCCAACGCCACCAGCGGCCCGATCGCACGCACCAGCAGGCCGTCCACTTCACCGATGTCGCCGAGCAGGCGCGCCAGAAGGTCGCCGGTGCGCGTAGCCCCCAACCGTACGGGTGCCAGCGGCAACGCGCGGCGGAAGAACCACACGCGCAGGTCGCGGGCGATGCGCAGCGTGGCGTCGTGGCCGACCAGCTTCTCGAAATAGCGCGACACGATGCGCGCCATCGTCAGCCCGCGTATACCCGCGGACGGTGAGAAGAAGTTGAAGCCTTGGCCGAGGCCGGCCGCGCCAGCCAACGCGGCGGCGGTGAGGAAGCCACCGGACAGGCCAAGCAAGGCGGTGCCGGCCAGCATGGTGGTCCACAGCAGCAGCACGGTCAGCAGCAGGCGCGGCCGATGGCGCAGGAACACCGCGCGCAGCGAATCAGGCGAACGGCTCATGCGCGCACCGCCTGTGCCGGTTCGACCAGGCGCCCTTCCGGCAGCAGCAGGCAGCGGTCGGCCCAGGCGATCACCGCCGGGCTGTGGGTGGCGACCACCACACTGCGGCCCCGCGCATAGGCAGCCAGGCTGCGCAGCAGTGCGGCCTCGGTATCGGCGTCGAGAAACGCGGTGGGTTCGTCCAGCAGCAGGACCTGCGGGTCGCGCAGCAACAACCGGGCAAGGCCGATACGACGGGCTTCGCCGCCGGAGAGGCCGAAGCCACGTTCGCCGATCACCGTGTCCAGGCCCAGTGGCAGGCGCTGTGCGAACTGCAGCACCTGCGCGGCCTCGGCCACCGCGCGTAGCCGCGCATCGCTGGCACCGGGATCAGCCAGGCGCAGGTTGTCGGCGATGCTGCCGTGGAACAGGTACGGACGCTGGCTGGCATAAGCCACCTGCACGCCAGGCCGCAGCTGCAGCTTGCCGGCGCGCGGCGGCAGCCAGCCGGCCAGCGCTTCCAGCAGGGTGCTTTTACCGGAGCCGCTGGGACCAACCAGGGCCAGGCGCTGGCCCGGCTCCAGCCGCAGGTCCAGATCCTGCAGCACATCCTGCGGCGCGCCCAGCGGACGCAGCACCAGCCCTTGTGCCTGCAGCGGCGGCAAGGCGGCCTCGGCCGGCTCCACCGCCAGCGGTGCAACCTCGTTCTCGATCAGGCCCTGCTCATCGGGCAGCGACTGCAGCAGGCGCTCCACTTCGGCGGCGGCGGCCAGTGCATTGGCGCGATCATGGTAGTGCGCGGCCAGCCGTCGCAGCGGCGCATAGAATTCCGGTGCCAGCAGCAGGCAGAACAGCCCCGCACCCAGCGTCGGCACCGCTGCATGCAGCGACATCATGCCCAGATAGCTCAGGCCCAGGTACAGCGCCACCATCGCCACGCTCACCGAGGCGAAGAATTCCAGCACCGTGGACGACAGGAAGGCAATCCGCAGCACCTTCAGCGTGCGCACGCGCACGCCTTCAGCGGCGGCCTCGATACCCTCCAGCTCGGCGTCACCGCGGCCATACAGGCGTAGCAGGCCCAGGCCCTTGATCCGGTCGGCGAAATGGCCGCTCATGCGTGCCAGCTCACCCAGCTGCGCACGGCCGGCCGCTTCGGCGCCCCAGCCCACCAGCATCATGAAAAATGGCACCAGCGGCGCAGTGAACAGCAGGATCAGCGCCACCACCCAGTCGACCCAGGCGACAGCGGCCAGGATCAGCAGCGGCACCACCACCACTTCAGTGCGCACCGGCAGGAAGCCGCTGTAATAGCTCTCGATCGCATCACCGTGATGCAGCATCAGTTCGCCCAGTTCGCCGGTGCGGCGCTGCCGCAGCCACAGTGGGCCGTGGCCCAGCAGGCGTGCGAACACGCGTTCGCGCAATGCCAGGCGTGCGGCGTCGGCCACGTCACCGGCGGCGGCCTGGGTGGCGCTGCCCAGCAGGGTGCGCAGCACCAGGATCACCGCCAATCCCGCCAGCACCGGCAGGCCAGAGGCCAGCGGCACGCGCTCCACCAGCACCTGCTGCACCAGCCAGGCGATGGCGGCAGCCTGGCCGATCAACAGTGCGCCGGACAGGCTGATGCACAGCGCGGCCAGGCGCTGGCGGCCCCGGGCGGAGCGTGCCAGGTCGGCCAGCCAGGCCGTGCGCACACGCCGCTGGCGGGCGGTTTCAGCTTCCGGGGACAGGCCGTCAGGGGTCGTTTCGGCAGCGCTCAAGAGGTCTTCACGGGCAACGGGGGAGACACGGCATTGTAGGCGCAGGCAATAGCCCGCCCCTGCGGCCGGCGGTCGCAGTCTTCATCAGGTTGGCATACGATCAACCGGGGCACCTGTTCATACATTGATCTGGATCAAGGCTGTTTGAAGTAGTCGGTCACATCATTCACGTCGTAGACCACCCTTCCCGCCACCTGCAACGGCACTATCCAACGAGGTAGCCAGGCCATGATTGATCAGACAGTCGTAGAACTGTCGCGGCTGCAATTCGCGCTGACCGCGATGTACCACTTCCTATTCGTACCGCTCACCCTCGGCCTGTCCTTCATGGTGGCCATCATGGAGAGCGTGTATGTGATGACCGGCAAGGAGATCTGGCGCAGGATGACCCTGTTCTGGGGCGTCCTGTTCGGCATCAACTTCGCCATGGGCGTTGCCACCGGCATCGTCATGGAATTCCAGTTCGGCATGAACTGGTCCTACTACAGCCACTACGTGGGTGACATCTTCGGTGCGCCACTGGCCATCGAAGGCCTGATGGCGTTCTTCCTGGAAGCGACCTTCGTCGGCCTGTTCTTCTTCGGCTGGAACCGCCTGAGCAAGGTCAAGCACCTGATGGTGACCTGGCTGATGGCGCTGGGGACCAACCTGTCGGCGATCTGGATCCTGGTGGCCAATGGCTGGATGCAGAACCCGACCGGTGCGGTGTTCAACCCGGAAACCATGCGCATGGAAGTGGTCGACTTCATGGCAGTGGTGTTCAACCCGGTGGCGCAGGCCAAGTTCGTGCACACCGTCAGCGCCGGCTACGTGACCGGTGCGGTGTTCGTGATGGCGATCAGCGCGCTGTTCCTGCTGCGCAACAAGCACAAGGACCTGGCCCGTCGTTCGTTTGCGGTGGCCGCGGCGTTCGGCCTGCTGTCATCGCTGTCGGTGGTCGTGCTGGGTGACGAGAGCGGTTACGCCGCCAGCGAACACCAGAAGATGAAGCTGGCCGCGATCGAAGCGATGTGGGAGACCGAGCGTGCGCCGGCCGACTTCACCGCCTTCGGCATCCCGAACCAGGAGACCCACCAGAACGACTACGCGGTGAAGATCCCCTACCTGATGGGCCTGATCGCCACCCGCTCGTTGAACCAGCCGATTCCCGGCATCCTGGAACTGGTCGAGCGCGCCGAACACCGCGTGCGTGGCGGCCAGCTGGCCTACGGTGCATTGGAACGCCTGCGCGCCAACAAGAACGACGTTGAAGCGCGCGAGATGTTCGACCGTCACTGGCAGGACCTGGGCCACGGCCTGCTGCTCAAGCGCTATCGTGATGACATCCTCAACGCCACCCCGCAGGAAATCTCGCAGGCGGCGATGGACACGGTGCCGCGCGTGATGCCGTTGTTCTGGACCTTCCGCGTGATGGCCGGCCTCGGCTTCTACCTCATCGCTTTCTTCGCCCTGGCCTTCTACTACTCCTGCCGCAACAATTTCCAGGACAAGCGCTGGTTCCTCAAGCTGGCCCTGTGGACGCTGCCGGCACCGTGGATCGCGATCGAGTGCGGCTGGTTCGTGGCCGAGTATGGTCGCCAGCCGTGGGCGGTCGATGGCGTGCTGCCGACCTTCTATGCAGCATCGGGGCTGGCCCTGCATGAAATCGTGCTGACCCTGGCCGGCTTCACTGCCATCTACACCGCGCTGATCGTGGTCGAGATCAAGCTGATGCTCAAGGCGATCCGCAAGGGTCCGGACGAGGTGCTGCCGTCACTGCAGTCGCCCCAGCCGCATGCTTCCCACAATGCCTCGGCGCCGGCCGCCGGCCAGGCCTGAGGCAGGAGAACCAAGATGGATTTCATTCTTCTGGACTACACCACGCTGCGCGTGATCTGGTGGCTGCTGCTCGGCATCCTGCTGATCGGTTTCGCCGTGATGGATGGTTTCGACCTGGGCGTGGGCACCCTGCTGCCCTTCGTCGCCCGCAACGACGCTGAGCGCCGGCTGGTGATCAATACCATCGGTCCGGTATGGGAAGGCAACCAGGTGTGGCTGATCCTGGGCGGCGGCGCGATCTTCGCCGCATGGCCGCCGCTCTACGCGGTCAGCTTCTCCGGGTTCTACCTGGCGATGTTCGTGATCCTGTTCGCGCTGATCCTGCGACCGGTCGGCTTCAAGTTCCGCAGCAAGATGCCCAGCGAGCGCTGGCGCAACACCTGGGACTGGGCGCTGTTCATCGGTGGCTTCATCCCGGCGCTGATCATGGGCGTGGCGGTGGGCAACGTGGTGCTGGGCGTGCCGTTCCACTTCGATGACAGCATGCGCATCTTCTACACCGGCTCGTTCTTCGGCCTGCTGATGCCCTTCGCGCTGCTGGCCGGCCTGCTCAGCGTGTCGATGCTGGTCGCCCACGGTGCCGCCATGCTGGTGCTGAAGACCGACGGCCCGGTGGCCGAACGTGCGGCCCGTTTCGGCAGCATCGCCGCGATCATCGCCTTCGTGCTGTTCGCGGTGGGCGGTGCCTGGGTGGCCTTCGGCCTGCCGGGTTACCAGATCACCTCGCAGGTGGTCACCGACGGCGCCACCAATCCGCTGCTGAAGACCGCCGAACTCGGCGCCGCCGGTGGCTGGATGCGCAACTACAGCGCCATGCCGGCCACGATCCTGGCGCCGCTGCTGGGCCTGGCCGGACTGCTGGCCAGTGCGGTACTGCTGCGGGCCCGTCGCGGCGGCCTGGCCTTCATCGCCTCGGGGGCCGCCATCGCCGGCATCATCCTGACCGTCGGCTTTGCGATCTTCCCGTTCCTGCTGCCGTCCTCGAGCCAGCCCACCTCCAGCCTGACCGTGTGGGACGCCTCGTCCAGCCACCTGACCCTGTGGATCATGCTGCTGGCCACGGCGGTGTTCCTGCCGATCATCCTCGCCTACACCACCTGGGTGTACCGCGTGCTGAAGGGCAAGACCACCACCGAAGAGATGGGCAACAACCCGAACGCGTATTGATTGCTTGCACGTGTGCCGACCAACGGTCGGCACCTACCCGGAATGAAGGAGACTGATCATGTGGTATTTCGCCTGGATTCTCGGTGCCGGCCTCGCCTCGACGGTGGCCATCCTCAACGGCATGTGGTTCGAAGCCCGCGAGCAGAACCGCATCGAGAAGGAAAATCGTCGCTGAGCTGTAAAAAAGCCTTGCCGCCTTGGCCTTCACACGGTATCTTAGGCGGCTCCTTCGGGGTGTAGCTCAGTCTGGTAGAGCGCTACGTTCGGGACGTAGAGGTCGCAGGTTCGAATCCTGTCTCCCCGACCACTTCGGTGGTCGCATTGAAGCCTGGTGAAGTCGTCCAGGCTTTTTTGTTCCCTGAAGTGGCACTGCTTCGGCAGTGTGAAGAAAACAGCATTCACCCCTTGCCGCCATCGGGGTGAATCGCTAGAATAGGCGGCTCCCTTCGGGGTGTAGCTCAGTCTGGTAGAGCGCTACGTTCGGGACGTAGAGGTCGCAGGTTCGAATCCTGTCTCCCCGACCACTTCGGTGGTCACCAAGAAGCCTGGAAGACATCACTGTCCTCCGGGTTTTTTTGTATCAGGCACCTGGCCGCCCGCATGACGGGACCTTGCCGGAGCCCGCACGTACAATGGCCGCGCTGCCGGCCCGCCAGCAGCCCCTCCCCCACCTGCCGCTTCGGCGTAGACCGATGCCGGCGCTGCATGCCATTGCCCCGGCGTGCGACACCTGCAAGGACCACCGATGAGTTCCTCCACTTCCGATTCGCCGTCGCTGCTGCACGGCCGCGTCCTCGCATTCGCCGCGATCCTGCTGGCAGCGATCAACCTGCGCACCGCGGTCACCTCGATCACCCCGCTGCTGGACGTGCTCGGCCAGCAGTTCGGTTTCGGTACCACCATGACCGGCGTGCTGGGCATGCTGCCGACCGCGTCGTTCGCGCTGTTCGGTGTGGCCACGCCGGCGCTGGCGCGGCGCCTGGGCCTGGAGCGCACCACGCTGCTGGCGATGGTGATGGCGATGGCCGGCCTGCTGCTGCGTTCCAGCGCCGGCAACGTCGGCACGCTGCTGTTGGGTTCGGTGCTGGCACTGGCCGGCATGGGCATCGGCAACGTGGTGGTGCCGCCGCTGGTGAAGCGCTATTTCGCCAACAAGGTCGGCACCATGAGCACGCTCTACATCAGCGTGCTGCAGCTGGGCACCATGCTGCCCGCATTGCTCGCGGTGCCGATGGCCAACGCCGCTGGCTGGCGCGTGTCGCTGGGCATGTGGGCACTGCTGGCACTGGCCGCAGCATTGCCGTGGCTGGTTCTGGCCAGGCGCGCACCGAAGCCGCAGGCAGATGCCACCGACCCGGCCGCACAGCCGCATGGGAAAGTCTGGCGCACCTCACTGGGCTGGAGCATGACGCTGATGTTCGGCATGACTTCGCTGATGACCTATTCGATGTTCACCTGGCTGCCACGCATCGTGGTCGAGGCCGGCGGCACACCGGCCTTTGGTGGCGTGATGGTGGCGGTGTTCTCGGCGCTCGGGCTGCTGCCGTCGCTGGTCATTCCATCCATGGCAGTTCGCATGCAGAACCCGTTCCCGCTGGTGCTGATCGGCTTCTTCTCGTTCGTGGTCGCCTTCACCGGCCTGCTGCTGGCACCGATGAAGGCCCCCCTGCTGTGGGCGTGCCTGCTCGGCGTCGGTCCATCCACCTTCCCGCTGGCGCTGACCCTGATCAACCTGCGCACGCGCACCCCCACCGGCTCGGCGGCACTGTCCGGCTTCATGCAGGGCGTGGGTTACAGCTTCAGCTGTCTGGGGCCGTTCCTGGTCGGCTGGCTGCATACGGTCAGCAACGGCTGGACGCTCCCGTTCAGCTTCCTGTTCGGCTGCGCCACCCTGATGCTGTGCGCCTCCTGGGTGGCCTGCAAGCCGCGCAAGCTGGAAGACCTCTGGTAAGCCGCGCAGGGCCTCGCAACCGGCCCCACCTACCGCTCGTCAGCCCGTCTGCGCATTTTGACGCCGGGCTGACAATTCCGGGCGGATAGTGCCCACGAATGCCCATCCTTGCCGCGTGCCGGCATCGGGCATGGGGGCGGCGGCGCCGCCCAGGCCACCATTCGGTGTGCGGGGGACTCTCGTTTCAGACAAGACATTGCAGGTCGCTGTCCGGGTTTGTATCCGTCCTTGCTGGACGGGAATGCACGAAGGGAGTGACGCGGGCCACGGCCACGCCAACAGCTGGCATGTGATGTGCGTCACATTTCTCAGGTTGTCTGGTTCGGAAGCCAAGGGGGTCCCCAATGGTTGTCCACCGCCGGCTGGCGCTCTGCGTCGGCCTTGCCTGTACCGCCCTGGCCTGGGCCAGCAGCGCTGCCTCGCCTGACCGCGAGGCGGCCCTGGCCGAGATCGGCCGCTACCGCGACCAGGCCCGCTGGCTGGATGCCCTCGGCGCGATCGAGCGCGCCAGCCAAGAGCAACCCAACGACGACCTGCTGTTCAAGCTGCGCGTACTGACCCTGGGCGACATCGGCAACGCCTGGCGCGCCTGGGAGCTGTACCAGCAGCGCCCGCAGCTGTTCGACGCTGCACAGAAGCAACGCATCGAAGGCGACTACCTGGCCAAGCTGGTGGTCTGGAGCCTGGCCTACAGCAGCAGCGAAGACAGCCGCCTGGAAGAAGCCGAATCGACCCTGGCGCGCATGCAGCGCTACCTGGGCAGCGAAGGCACCCCGCCCGCGCAGGCGCCGCTTCGCGTCCGCATGGACCGGCTGATCCTGCTCAACCGGCTGGGCCGCCATGCGCAGGTGCGCGAGGAAGCCCGCGCACTGCAGGCCGAAGGCCATGCCCTGCCCGACTATGTGCTGCCTGCGGTCGGCGATTCGCTGATGGGCACCCTGCATCCGGAAGAAGCCATACCGGTGCTGCAGGCGGCAGTGGCCGGCGACCCGACACGCGATGCCTCGCATTCGGAACTGGCCTATGCCTACCTGGAGAGCGAGCAGCAGGAAAAGGCGATCGACCTGCTGCAGGCCTGGCGTGACAAGGAGCCGGCGTGGCGCTGGAGCAACGGCAAGTCACCGTACGCGAACTGGTCACGTTACGAGGCCGACCTGAATCTGGCGATGGTACGCGCCTATAGCGGCGACCTGCGCACCGCACAGCACGACCTGGAATCGATGGTCGACATCGCACCGGGCAACGGCGGCCTGCAGAGCGCGCTGGGCAGCGTGTACATGATGCGCGGATGGCCACGCATGGCACTGCAGCGCCAGCAGATGGCACATGCGCTGGACCCTCGCGACATCGAGCCGCGGCTGGGCATGGAGGAGGCCTACGTCGCCCTGCAGCGCGATGACCTGGCAAGGCCACTGCACGACGATCTTGTCGCACGCTACCCGACCCAACCCGCCGTCGAACGCATGGACCAGGCCTGGCGCGCGCATCGCGGTTGGCAGCTGAAGGCATGGACCGACATTGGTCGCAGCTCCGGCGGTGGCGGCACCTCGCCGCTGGGCAACAACGACCGTCACTACGGCATGGAAGTGCAGACACCGGTGCTCGACGACCGCTGGCGGTTGTTCGCCTTCGCCGACAGGCGCTCGGTCGACTTCCAGGACCAGCGCATCGACCCGCTGTGGCTGGGCGCGGGCGTACGCTACCGCTTTGGCCAGCTGGATGCGGAAGCGGCGGTACTGCGCGCCAACGACCACATTGGCGATACCGGCCTGCGCATCGGCGTGGGTTGGCAGTTCAACGATTACTGGCATGCCGGGCTGGTGGCCGCACGCAATGACCCGGAAGCCTCGATGCAGGCGCGCGTGGCGGGCATCAGCGCTGACAGCGTGAGCGCGCAGGTCGACTACCGGCGCAGCGAGCTGACCCACTGGATGTTCGGCGCCAGCCGCTTCCGCTACGACGACGGCAACCACCGCGAGCTGTTCAGCACCAGCCTCGAACAGCGCCTGCTGACCCGCCCGCGCTGGTTGATCGACGGCCTGGCCAGTGCCTACACCAGCCGGGGCAGCCGCGACGACGCGCCCTACTTCAACCCGAAGCGCGACCGCATGGTCGAGATCGGGCTGCGCATCGACCAGCAGCTGTGGCGGCACTACGAGCGCCACTTCCGGCACCGCCTGACGGTCTCGCTCGGTGACTACTGGCAGGACGGCTTCGGCAGCGCTCTGGTCCCTTCGGTGTCCTACATGCACGAATGGCAGCTGGGCCAGGGCCGCGTGTTCGAGTACGGCGTGCGCTGGTCGCGGCCGGTCTACGACGGCCACCGCGAGCGTCATATCGGCTTCGAAGCCGCACTGCGCTGGGGAGAGTGACATGGCCCGCATCCTGCGACTGATCGTGCTCCTGCTGCTGGCCGCCACGCCGCCGGCGTTCGCGCAGCAGGCCCTGCATCTCGATGCCACTGACAACGGCCTGCTGATCCTCAGCTACCACGACATCCGCGACCGGGTCGCGGCCAAGGGCGACGCCGATACCTACGCGGTGAGCACGCAGAACTTCGCCGCGCACCTGGATTGGCTGGGGGCACACGGCTACCACCCGGTGTCGCTGTCGCAGGTGATCGACGCCTCCCAGGGACGCGCCACGCTGCCACCGAAACCGGTACTGCTGACCTTCGATGATGGCCTGCGCAGCGTCTACGACAAGGCGTTCCCGCTGCTGCAGGCGTACCGCTACCCGGCGCTGGTGGCAGTGATCACCGATTACGTGGACATGGCGCCCGGGCGCACGATCGACTATGGCTACCGGCCGTTCGGCCACGATGACTTCGTTACCTGGGCGCAGCTGAAGCAGATGCACGACAGCGGCCTGATCGAAGTGGCCAGCCATACAGACGACCTGCACCACGGAGTGCTTGCCAATCCGCAGGGCAATTCGACGCCAGCGGTGGTCACCCGCATCTACCGGCCGGCCACGCGCAGCTACGAGAGCGAGGCGCAGTACGAGCAGCGCCTGCGCGCCGATCTCGGCCGCAGCGTGCAGCGCATCCAGCAGCATCTGGGCGTGCGCCCGCGCGCCATCGTCTGGCCGTACGCGGCCTACAACCAGTTGAGCAACGACATCGCCGAACAGCTGGGCATGCCGGTGTCCTTCGATCTGGAAGGCCGCAGCACACCAGTGGCCAGCGACCTGCATGGGCTGGCGCGCTTCCTGGTCAGCGACAACCCGACCGTGGAGGGCCTGGCCTACGAGCTGCGGCGCGACGTTGCGCTCGACGGCATCCGCGCGTTGCAGGTCGACCTGGATGATGTGTACGACCCGGACCCGGCGCAGCAGGGGCGCAACCTCGATGCGCTGATCGAGCGGGTCAAACGCATCTCGCCCACCCACGTCTACCTGCAGGCGTTCGCCGATCCGGACGGCAACAACACCGCCGATGCACTGTACTTCCCCAACCGGCACATGCCGATGCGCGCGGACCTGTTCAGCCGGGTCGCCTGGCAGCTGAAGTCGCGCGCGGGGGTGAAGGTCTACGCATGGCTGCCGGTGCTCGGCTTCGAGCTGCCCGACCCCGTGCAGCGCAAGGCACTGGCGATCCACAACGGCGATGCCGACGGCATGTACCGGCTGGACTTCACCAATCCGAAGGCACGCCAGATCATGCTCGACATCTACGAGGATCTGGCCGTCAATTCGTATTTCGAAGGCCTGCTCTTCCATGATGATGGCTACCTGCGCGACACAGAACTGCCCACGCTGGCGGCCGGCGACGATGGCAGCGCTCGCACCCGGGCGCTGATCGACTTCACCCTGGCCCTGCGCGACAGTGCGCAGCGTTGGCGGCCGAAGCTGGCCACGGTGCGCAACCTGTACGCGGAGCCGGTACTGCGTCCGCAGAGCGAAGCCTGGTTCGCGCAGCGCCTGGACCTGTTCAACAAGGCCTACGACCAGACCGCACTGATGGCGATGCCGTGGATGGAAGGCAGCAGGCATCCGGAACGCTGGCTCGACCAGCTGCTGGCCGCGGTGCGTGCGCACGATCCCCAGTTGCAGCACACCCTGTTCGAACTGCAGACCGTCGATTGGCGCAGCGGGCAACCGATTCCCGCCGAGCGGCTGCGCGCGCAGATCCGCCAGCTGCAGGCGCAGGGCGTGCACCACTTCGCCTGGTACCCGGATGACTTCATCGCCGGCCAGCCTTCCACCCATGATGCCCGCGCGGCGATGTCCGCCGGCAACTTCCCGTACCCGGAGAAGTGACATGGACATGCACCCGCTGCTGCAGGTCCTGTTCCAGTTCGCCTTCTACTACCCGATGGTGATGGCGTTCTTCTGGATGTCGGGCGGCCTGTATTACTACTTCCGGCGCGAACGCCATTCGCGCCCACGCAACGACCCGCCGCTGATGGTCGATCCACCGTTCGCGAGCGTGTTGATTCCCTGCCACAACGAGTCCGCGAACCTCGACGACACACTCGGCGCGGCGCTGGCACAGCGCTATCCGGCCGACTACGAGGTGATCGCCATCGACGATGGCAGCAGTGATGACACCGGCGCCCGGCTCGACGTGCTGGCGGCGAAGCATCCGCGGCTGCGCGTGCTGCACCTGGACCGCAACCTCGGCAAGGCCAACGCGCTGCGCATGGGTGCGCTGGCGGCCCGCTCGGAGTACCTGGTGTGCATCGATGGCGATGCCATGCTGGAGGAACACGCCCTGCACTGGATGGTCTGGCACCTGGTCAGCGGCAACCGCGTCGGTGCGGTCACCGGCAACCCGCGCATCCGCAACCGTTCCACCCTGCTTGGACGCCTGCAGGTGGCCGAATTCTCCTCGATCATCGGCATGATCAAGCGCGCGCAGCGCGTGTACGGGCGCATCTTCACCATCTCCGGAGTGATCGCAGGCTTTCGCCGCACCGCCCTGCACCAGGTCGGCTGGTGGTCGGACGACATGGTGACCGAGGACATCGACATCAGCTGGCGCCTGCAGCGTGCGCATTGGGACATCCGCTACGAACCCAACGCGCTGTGCTTCATCCTGATGCCGGAAACGCTGAAGGGTCTGTGGCGGCAACGGCTGCGCTGGGCGCAGGGTGGCGTGGAAGTGATGCTGCGGCATGCGCGTTCACTGCTGCACTGGAAGGAACGGCGCATGTGGGGCGTACTGCTGGAGTACGTGCTGAGCGTGATCTGGGCCTACACCATGTTGTTCATCGTGGTGCTGTGGGTGCTGGGCAAGCTCATCGACGTACCGCCGCAGCTGTACATCGCCAGCCTGCTGCCGCAATGGCATGGCGTGATCCTGGCCCTGGTCTGCCTGATGCAGTTCGCCAGCAGCCTGATCATCGACCGTCGTTACGAAACACAGATTGGACGCAACTACTTCTGGGTCATCTGGTACCCGATGGCGTACTGGCTGATCAGTCTTTCCACCACCCTGGTGGCGTTGCCGAAGACCCTGCTGCGCCGTCGCAGCAAGCGCGCCACCTGGACCAGTCCCGATCGGGGGATCCGATGAACGCACAACGCCCGTCCAACCGCTTCGACTCGCGGATGATTCGCAAGCCGCATCGCCAACCACGCTTCCAGCGCACCGCCTGGGGCTTCGTCACCCTCGCGTTCTGGGGGTTCTACTTCTACCTGTGGGCACCGTTGGTGACCCTGTTCTCGTGGCTGATCGGCGGCCAGCTGGCCTGGCAGCAGCTGTACGAACGGCAAAGCCAGTTCGACCCCTATGTGCTGGTGGCACTGCCGCTGATGCTGCTGTGTGCCAGCGTGCTGCTGATCGGCTGGGCCGAGTACAACCGCGCGCGCTTCCGTGGCCACGAGCGACGCCTGCCGCGACCGCTGGCCAGCCTCAATGAAGTCGCGGCCGATCTGGGTGCCAGCACCGGCCTTGCCGAGCGCCTGCTGGGCTGCAAGGCCGCCACGCTGCACATGGACGATCACGCGCGGCCGATCGGTATCCGCCGCGAGGTGGTGTGACGCCCCGGTAGTCGCCGACCCGGGTCGGCGCTTGCTTGGGTAGCTGCCGACCCTGGTCGGCGCTTGGGCCTGGTGGGCGCCGACCTTGGTCGGCACCGGGGTCTACCGCGAAGGGCATCCGCGCATCGCGTGGATCTACTTGCGCGTCTGCCCTTCACCGCGCACGACGAATCGTTCGACGGTGAGTGCTTCCAGGCCCATTGGGCCGTACGCATGCAGGCGCGTGGTGGAAATGCCGATCTCGCTGCCCAGGCCCAGCTGTCCACCGTCGGAGAAGCGCGACGAGGCATTGACCATCACCACCGCCGAGCGCAGTGCGTTGACGAAGCGCTCGGCATGGCCGGCGTCTTCGGTGACGATCACTTCGGTATGGTCGGAGGTATAGGCACGGATATGCGCGATGGCCGCATCGAGGTCGTCGACCACCCGCACGGCCAGCACCAGGTCGAGGAACTCGGCAGCGTAGTCGTCTTCGCTGGCGGCGGTGCTGCCCGGCAGCAGCGGCTGCGCGTTCGTGTCGGCGCGCAGCTCCACGCCACGCTCACCTAGCGCCTGCGCCACGCGCGGCAGGAAGGCTTCGGCCACATCACGATGCACCAGCAGGGTTTCCAGCGAGTTGCAGGCCGACGGACGGCTGCACTTGCCGTCCACCAGAAGGTCGATGGCTTTGCCGAGGTCGGCGCTGGCATCCACGAACAGGTGGCAGACACCCTTGTAGTGCTTGATCACCGGCACCCGCGCATGCTCGGCAACGAAGCGGATCAGGCCTTCGCCGCCGCGCGGAATCGCCAGATCGATCAGTTCATGCAGCTGCAGCAGCTCCAGCATTGCTTCGCGGCGCAGGTCGGTCAGCACGGTCACTGCCGCCGCCGGTACGCCATTGGCCTGCAGGGCGCCGGCCAGCGCCCGGGCGATGGCGGTGTTGGAGTGGATCGCTTCGGAACCACCGCGCAGGATCACGCCATTGCCGGCCTTCAGGCACAGCGCAGCCGCTTCGGCGGTCACGTTCGGGCGCGCCTCGTAGATCATCGCGATCACGCCCAGCGGCACGCGCACCTTCTGCACGCGGATGCCGTTTGGACGCACATCGTCGCGGGTGATCTGGCCGACGGGATCGGGCAGCGCGGCGACCTCACGCACGGCTTCGGCCATCGCGAACAGGCGTGCCGGGTCCAGCGCCAGGCGGTCGAGCATGGCACTGCCAATGCCTTTCTCGCGCGCAGCGGCAAGGTCGCGCGCATTACCGGCCAGGATCAGCCCGGCATTCACTTCCAGCGCCTGGGCCATCGCCAGCAGCAGCGTGCGGCGCGCCGCACTGTCGAGGCCGGCAACGATCTGGGCCGCGTCACGGCAGGCACGCGCCTGCGCTTCGATTTCGCTCATCGGGGAGTCCTTCAAACCGGTCATGGCAGCACCAGATCGTCGCGATGGACGACACTGCCACCGTAGTTGTAGCCCAGCACGGCCTCGATGTCGCGCGAATGGCGGCCGGCGATCCGGCGCACATCATCGGCCGCGTACTGGCTGACACCGCGCGCCACGCAGACGCGGCCCTGTGGCGCGTTCCAGCACACCTGCACCATGTCGCCACGGCGGAACATGCCCTCCGCGCCGGTGATGCCGCCGGGCAGCAGCGAGGCGCCCTTCTCGCGCATCGCCTGCGCAGCGCCGGCATCGATCACGATCGCACCCTCGACCAGCGGCGCGTGCCGCAGCCAGTGCTTGCGGGCCGCCTCACGGCTGCGCGCGGCGTGGATACGGGTACCGAACAGGCGGTCCTGGGCCAGCGCGCGTACCACGTCACCGCTGCGGCCATTGAACAGATAGGTTTCGATGCCGAGACGACCCGCCTTCGCTGCCGCTTCCAGCTTGGTCCGCATGCCGCCGGTACCGGCGCGCGAGCCGGCGCCGCCGGCCATCGCCAGCACCTCGTCACTCAGTTCCGGCACGTCGTGCAGCGGCCGCGCGTCGGCCACGGTGCGCGGGTCGGCGCTGTACAGTCCGTCGATATCGGTGGCGATGAACAGCGCATCGGCATCGACCAACGCCGCCACCGTCGCCGCCAGGTTGTCGTTGTCGCCAAGCTTGAGCTCGTCCACCGACACGGTGTCGTTCTCGTTGACCACCGGCAACGCGCCCAGCCGCAGCAGTTCGTTGAGCGTGGCGCGGGCGTTGAGGTAGCGGCGGCGGTTGCGCAGGTCGTCATGGGTCAGCAGCACCTGCGCCACCGGGCGCTCGAAGAAGCGCTGCCAGAGCCCGATCAGCTGGGCCTGGCCGAGCGCAGCCAGCGCCTGCCGCGCCGCCATCGCCGCGCCAGGTTCATCGGCCCGCGGCAGGATCGCGCGCCCGGCAGCGACCGCGCCGGAAGACACGATCACCACCTCGCGCCCGGCCAGGACATTGGCCGAGACGAACTGCGCCAGGCCCAGCGCGTGGCGTGGTGACAGGCCGCCGCCATCGGCTGCCAGCAGGCTGCTGCCGACCTTCAGCACCGCACGCCGCCATGGCGGCAGCGCTTGTTCGGGGAACGGCGAGGCGACGTTGGCAGCGTGCTGGATCATCGGTCAGTGTCTCAGCGGGTGTTCCATTCGTGCACGGTCAGCTCGGAGGCCTGCATCGTCACCAGCGGATCGGTGGCGACGATGGCCTGCGCCTGCGCCAGGCTGTCCACGTTGCACAGCACATAGGCGCCACCACTGCCGTCGGCGAAACCACCAGTCAGCTGCAGCTTGCCCTGCGCCTGCAACGCATCGAGGAAATCGCGGTGCGGCTGCACCGCTGCATCGTTGAAGTCCGGCCGGCGCATCGCCATCACCAGGTAGACAGTGCCCGCCATCAGGACAGCGCCTGCCAGCGCGCGCGCAGTTCGTCCAGGCGCAGGTCGGCGGCCGAACCCGGCGACACGCGCGCGGCGAGGCTGCCTTCCGGGGTACGCCCCTGCCCTGCACTGTCGGCACCGGCCGCAGCGGCCTTGTAAGCCTCACGGAACGGCACGCCGGCCACGGCCGCTTCCACCGCCACGTCGGTGGCATACATGCCCGAATCGATGGCCGAACGCAGCTTGTCGTCACGCCATTCCAGGTTGGCCAGCAGCGCCGGCAGCAGCTCCAGCGCGGCCAGGCCACGGCCGAAGCCGTGGAAGATGGCACCCTTGGACGACTGCAGGTCGCGGTGGTAGCCCGACGGCAGCGACAGCAGCTGCTCGATCTCGGTGCGCGCTGCGGCGACGCTGGCGTGGGTCGCACGCATCAGCTCGATCACGTCCGGGTTGCGCTTGTTGGGCATGATCGAACTGCCGGTGGTGTACTGCGCCGGCAGCGCGACGAAGCCGAACTCGGCGCTGGTGAACAGCGACAGGTCCCAGGCGATGCGGCGCAGGTCCAGCGTGGCACCACCGAGCGCTTCCAGCGCGGCCAGCTCGAATTTGCCGCGCGACAGCTGTGCGTAGATCGGCGAGATCTGCATGCGCGCAAAACCGAGCGCAGCCGTGGTGTGCTCGCGGTCCAGCGGCAGGTTCACGCCGTAGCCGGCAGCCGTGCCCAGTGGATTGGCATCGACCAGCGCATGGGTGTCACGCGCGCGGATGGCATTGTCGATGAAGGCCTCGGCCCAGCCCGCCCACCACATGCCGGCCGAGGACACTACGGCGCGCTGGATGTGGGTGTAGCCGGGAATCGGCAGGTCCTTCTCGGCCTGTGCGCGGTCCAGCGCGACCTTGGCCACTTCGGCGCTGAGCTGTGCCACGCGCTGCAGCTTCTCCTTCAGCCACAGGCGGGTGGCGACCAGGATCTGGTCGTTGCGGCTGCGGCCGGTGTGGATCTTGCGGCCGGCATCGCCGAGGCGTTCGGTCAGGCGGGCTTCGATCGCCGAGTGGCCATCCTCATACTGGGTATCGAGCACGAAGCGGCCTTCGCGGAAGTCCTGCGCCAGCACCTCCAGTTCGCGCAGCAGGCCGTCCAGCTCGTCGGCACTGAGGATGCCGATGTGCTGCAGGCCTTGTGCATGTGCGGCGCTGGCGGCGATGTCATGCAGGAAGAACTCGCGGTCGAGGATCACGTCGTCGCCGGCGAGGAAGGTCTGGATCTGGGCGTCGACAGCGACGCCGGGCTTCTGCCAAAGAAGGTCTGCCATGGGGGCTCCGGAAGGCGTGTTCAGTGCGGGATGGACATCAGTTCATCGATGCCCAGCGCGAGGTTGAGGTTCTGCATGGCCTGGGTGGCTGCGCCCTTGAGCAGGTTGTCCAGGGTCGCCACCACGACGACCCGCTTGCCGCCCGGCGCGAGCGTGAAGCCACCGACCTGGGCACCGTGTCGGCCGGCGATGCGGCTGACCCACGGCGCTTCATCCACCACGTCGATCAGGGGTTCGCCGGCATAGGCCTGCTGGAAGCGCTCGACGATCTGTTCGCGGGTCTGCACGCGGTTCAGCCACAGGTTGGCGGTAAGCGTGATGCCCCGGAAATGCGGCGCGACATGTGGCATGAATTCAACAGCCACGCCCAGCTGCACCGACACCTCGCGCTCGTGCACGTGGTTGGTCAGCGCGTAGGGCATCAGGTTGTCGGCCAGCAGTTCGACGTTGTTCTTGTCCGACGGCGTGGTACCGGCGCCGGAGTAGCCGGAGACACCGAAGCACTGCGGCGGACCGGCCAGCAGGTCCAGCAGCGGATGCACCGCCAGCTGCATCGCCGTGGCATAGCAGCCCGGGTTGCTGATGTGCTTCTGGCCGTTGTAGCGGCCGCGGGTCAGCTCCGGCAGGCCGTAGTACCAGCTGTTGTCGAAGCGATAGTCGGCCGAGAGATCGACGATGACGGTGTCCGGCTTCGCCGCTTCCAGCGCAGCCACGAACGGTGCGGCCAGGCCATTGGGCAGGGCCAGGATCACTGCGTCCACACCCTTGGCCGCCACCGCGTCGGCGTCCAGGTTCTCGTACTGCAGATCGCCCTGGAATTCCGGGTGATGGTCGGACAGGCGCTGCCCGGCGCGCTCGCGCGAGGAGACGAAAGCCAGTTCCAGCCGCGGATGGGCGGCCACCAGCTTGATCAGCTCGGCGCCGGTATGGCCGCGGGCACCGACGATGCCAAGGGTAAAGGTCGAATCGTTCATGCGTGACTGTCCAGGCGGAACTGCAGGTGGCGCTTCACGCCCTGCCATTCCGCATCGATGATGGAGAAGATGACGGTGTCGCGCGGCGTGCCGTCGGCATGCCGCTTGTGGTTGCGCAGCACGCCGTCCTGCTTGGCGCCGAGGCGGGCGATGGCAGTGCGCGAGGTGGCGTTGAACCAGCTGGTTTCCAGCACCACGCTGATACAGCCCAGCGTTTCGAAGGCGTGCTGCAGCAGCAACAGCTTGGCTTCGGTGTTGGCGCCGGTACGCTGCACGCGCGGCGCATACCAGGTGTAGCCGAGGCTGAGTTTCGGCACACCGGCATCCATGTCATAGAAACGGGTACTGCCAACGATTCCGCCAGCCGCATCACGGATCACGAACGGCAGCACCTTGCCTTCGCTCTGCGCCTGCAGCGCGGCCCGCACATAGGTCTCGGCCTGTTCCGGCGACGGCACCTGGGTGTACCAGAGCTGGTCCAGGCCGCTGCCTTCAAGCGCATCGCGCAGGCCGGGCACGTGTTCCATCTGCAGCGGCTGCAGGGTTACGTGCTGGCCGCGCAGGGTAGGAACCGTGTTCCAGGCATCGAGGTTGCTCATTGCTCAGCCCTGCAGGCTCGGGGTGCGCTGCGCGCAATGATCGACATAGGTCTTGATCCGGTCGATGCCATCGGCACCGAACCAGAATACCTTCCAGTGGTCCTGCTTGTAGCAGCCGTCGGATTCGGCGTAGTAGAAGTGATTGATCGGGTTGCCATGGCGCGAGCGCCAGAACAGCTGCGGCGTCTCTTCCAGCATCACGTTCCAGACCGCACGGCCCAGACCCTCGCCCTGCGCGTCGTCGAGCACGGCGAACTTGTCCAGGTACACGCCCTCTGCCTCGTCGGTGAGGATGACCGCGGTGCGGTAGTTCTCGCTGACGTAGGCACGCAACAGCTTGGTCTTCTCGAAATAGTCCGGCACCAGCGCGCGGCCGAAGCTGGATTCGATCAGGCCCTTCAGGCGCGGCAGGTCCAGTTCGTTCCAGGCGGTGGCGCGCAGCACCTTTTCACCCTTGCGCACCAGCGTGCCCGAACCCTTGTGGGTGAACAGTTCCTTGGCCAGGTCGGCCGGGCGCGTGATCGACACCGACGATTCCAGCGGCAGGCGGTCGAGCAGATCCTTGATCTGTTCGATCTTCACCTTCATGCCGCCGTGGATCCACGGCTGCGCGATCAGGTGGTCGTACTCGGTGGACAGGTTGATCGAATCGATCACGTTGCCCGCCTCGTCCAGCAGGCCGCCCGTGCCGGTCAGGAAGATGATCTTGTACGGCTGCAATTCCTGCACCAGCTCGTTGGCGGCGAAGTCGGCGTTGACGTTGAGGATCTGGCCGCCGGCGGTCTCGCCCAGGCTGGTGATGACCGGGATCGAGCCAGCGCGCAGGCTGGCCTCGATCGGTGCCAGGTTGACCTTCTTCACCTCGCCGACCAGGCCGTAGGTATCCACATCCAGGTACTCGGCCTCGAACACGCCGCCGGTGATCGAGGTGGCGCGCGCGCCGTTCTGCTGCAGCGCCTCGACCAGCCGCAGGTTGGACTGCTGGAACACCCGGCGCACGATCGCCAGCGCTTCCGGCGAGGTCACGCGCAGG
This sequence comes from Stenotrophomonas sp. YJH_SMC_4, assembly GCF_059371575.1. Taxonomy (NCBI): domain Bacteria; kingdom Pseudomonadati; phylum Pseudomonadota; class Gammaproteobacteria; order Lysobacterales; family Lysobacteraceae; genus Stenotrophomonas; species Stenotrophomonas sp. YJH_SMC_4. The sequence continues at coordinate 162,334 of NZ_JCAFUR010000005.1, read as the reverse complement.
CCGTTCACGGTCTGCTTCTCGATGCCGGCGGCCGACAGTTCGGCATCCAGCTGCGGGCCGGCGCCGTGCAGCACGATCGGGGTCAGCCCGACTTCCTGCAGGAACGACAGCGAAGAGGTCAGCGCGTCGAGGTCGTCGCGCAGCACCGCGCCGCCGACCTTGACCACGGCGAAGCGCTTGGCATCCAGCTGCGAGAAGCGCTTGAGGTACTGGCTGATCTCCTTCGCGCTGGCCATGCTGGAAAGCAGGCGCACGATGGTCTGGCGGGTCTGGCGATGGGGCTGGAGGGCAGGAGACATTTCGGTTTCGTCGGAAAGGGAAGAATCAGGCGCCGGCGGCGATGATGCGGTGCACGGCGTCGGTGTAGCGCTGCAACTGCTCCAGCGTCACGAACTCATCGGCGGTGTGGGCCTGGGCGATGTCACCCGGGCCGAACACCAGCGCGGTGTAACCACCGGCCGAGAACAGCGAGGCCTCGGTCCAGAAGTCCACCGCGTTGCCGATCGGCAGTTCCAGCGCATCGGCCACGTCACGTGCCAGCAGGCGGCGGTTTTCGGCTTCGGCGATGTCGCCGGCCGGCAGGCTGGGGCCACGGAAGGTTTCGGTGAATACCGCCGCTTCCGGCTCGGCGAAACCGGCGAAGGTGGCCAGCAACGCGTCGATGTTCATCGACGGCAGCGGCCGGAAGCCGAAGCGCACTTCGGCAGCGGGCGCGATCATGTTGGCCTTGATCCCGCCTTCGACGCGGCCAATGTTGAAGCGCAGGCCCGTCAGCCCACCGAAGCGCGCCGAAGCCAGTGATTCCACATGGTCCAGCGCGCGGTTGCCCCAGCGCATCGCCTGGTGCAGCGCGCTGGCAGCCGCATCCTGCTTGCCCGAGGCGTGCCCTGCACGACCGGCGAACTGCATCAGCACCGAGCTGATGCCGCGATGCGCCAGCACCGCTTCGCTCATGGTCGGCTCGGCCACCAACACCGCTTCGTACGGAATGCCGCGGGCCAGGAACGCGGCGATGCAGCGCGGATCGTTGGCTTCTTCATCGCTGGAGAACAGGAACGCGGCATCACCATCGCTGGCATTGGCCGCAGCCACCAGTGCAGCGGCCGCGCCCTTGATGTCACACACGCCCAGGCCGACCACGCGGTCGTCCAGGCGCCGCATCACATGCGGGTCGGCACTCCAGTGCGGCGAGTCCGGCACCGTATCCAGGTGCACGTTGAACAGGTACTTCGGCGTACCACGCACGGCGTACAGGCTGACCGCGCCCGCGCCATGGTCGATCACCTCGACGTTGAAGCCGGGCAGGTTCGCGCGCAGGTAATCGAAGATGCCACCGGTGGTGATCGCACGCGGCGGGTTGCGGGTGTCGAAAGACACCAGGGCCTGCAGGTGATCGAGCGTCTGTTCAAGCATGTGTCTGAATATCCGTAGGGTTCGAAATCGGTAGTGCCGGCCGCTGGCCGGCTCCGCAATGATCCAGCCGTGCCACGAGCCGGCCAGCGGCCGGCACTACCCTCCATCGACGTTGCGAGGCGCCGGCCAGCGGCCGGCACCCCGTCACAGGTCAACCACGATTGACCTGCGCATAGACAGTGGAGCTCATGCCGAACAGCTTGATGAAGCCTTCGGCCTCCTCCACGCCCCAGTCGGCCGACTGCGCGTAGGTGGCACCCTTGGTGTTGAGCAGGTGCGGCGACTTCACCGCCACTGCATCGACGCGGCCACCGCGGGTTTCCAGCACCACTTCACCGTTGACCTTGGCCTGCGAGGACTTCAGGAAAGCTTCGATGTCGGTCTTCAGCGGATCGTGGTAGAAGCCTTCGTACACCAGCTCCACCCACTTGCGCGCCACGTCTGGCTTGAAGCGGTTCTGCTGCTTGGTCAGCACCGCATCTTCCAGCGCGCGGTGTGCGGCCAGCAGCGAAACCAGGCCCGGGGCCTCGAACACGATGCGGCCCTTCAGGCCGATCACGGTGTCGCCGGTGTAGACGCCGCGACCGACGCCGTACGGGGCGAACAGCTTGTTGAGCTGGGCCAGGATCTGGTCGCCCGGCAGCGCCTTGCCGTTCAGTTCAACGGCTTCGCCTTCAACGAACTTCAGGGTGACGGTCAGCGCCTGCTCCGGCCACTCGCTGCGCGGTGCGCACCAGCCACGGGCGCCCTCGCCCGGGGCTTCCCAACGGTCGATCTCGCCGCCGGACATCGTCAGGCCCAGCAGGTTCTCGTTGATGGTGTAGGCCTGCTGCTTGGCGCGCACGCCGAAGCCGCGCTCTTCCAGGTACTTCTGCTCGTAGGCGCGGGTCTGGGTGTGTTCCTTCTGGATCTCGCGGATCGGCGCGATGATCTGGTAGTCACCCAGCGCCTTCACGGCCAGGTCGAAGCGGACCTGGTCGTTGCCCATGCCGGTGCAGCCGTGGGCGATGATGTTGGTGCCCAGTTCGGCGGCACGCTTCAGCGCGGCATCGACGATCAGGTAGCGGTCCGAGACCAGCAGCGGGTACTGGCCCTGGTAGCCTTCGCCGGCCCACACGAACGGCTTGACGAAGCCTTCCCAGATGGCCGGGCCACCGTTGACGGTGACGTGGCTGGTCACGCCCAGTTCGGCGGCGCGCTTTTCGATGAAATCGCGCTCTTCATCATCCACGCCGCCGGTGTCGGCGAACACGGTGTGCACGTTGTAGCCGCGCTCCTGCAGGTACGGCACGCAGAAGCTGGTATCCAGGCCGCCGGAGAAGGCGAGAACGACGTCTTTGTTGCTCATGGGAGTCAGGTCCACTTGGGGGATGGGAATTCGGTAGAGCCGACTGTTGGTCGGCTGGAATGTTGGATGCGCCGCTGCGGGAGCAGCCGACCAACGGTCGGCGCTACCCCTTGTTCGATCTAGCGCCCGGCAACCGCCGCCATGATCGCCTTCTGCACGTGCAGGCGGTTCTCGGCTTCGTTGATGGCGATGCACTGCGGCGAATCCATCACCGCGTCGGTGGCCTTCACGTTCCGGCGCAGCGGCAGGCAGTGGCTGAACACACCGTTGTTGGTCAGTGCCATCTTCCGCTCGTCCACGATGAAGTGCTTGAACTGGTCGCGGATCGGCTTCTCCGGCTCCCAGTTGCCGAAGAACGGCAGCGCGCCCCAGCTCTTGGCGTAGACCACGTCGGCGCCGGCGTAGGCGCTGTCGATGTCATGGCTGATCTTCAGCGAACCGCCGCTCTCGGCCACGTTCTGCTCGGCCCAGCCCATGTAGCGATCGTCGAGAATGTAGTCGGCGGTCGGGCACAGCAGGGTCACGTCCATGCCCATGCGGGTGGCGATGGTCAGTGCCGAGTTGGCCACGGCGGTGTTCAGCGGCTTGGGGTGGTAGGTCCAGGTCAGCACATACTTCTTGCCACGCAGGTCCTGGGTGCCGAAGTGCTCCTGCAGGGCCATGACGTGGGCCAGTTCCTGGCACGGGTGGGTGATGGTCTCCATGTTGATGACCGGCACCGGCGAATACTTGGCGAAGCTGTTGAGGACGATGTCCTGGCGGTCGTAGGCCCAGTCGATGAACTTGGGGAACGCACGCACGGCGATGATGTCGCAGTAACGGCCCAGCACCTTGGCCACTTCCGCAATGTGCTCCTCGGTATCGCCGTCCATCACCGTGCCGAGGTTGAACTCGATCGGCCACGCATCCTTGCCCGGCTGCAGCACCACCGCGTGGGCGCCGAGCTGGAACGCGCCCAGTTCGAAGCTGGTGCGGGTGCGCATGGAGGGGTTGAAGAACACCAGCGCGATCGACTTGCCCTTGAGCTGGTCGCCGAGCTTGTTGCGCTTGAACAGCGCGGCCTGGGTCAGCAGCGCGTCAAGATCGCTGCGGCTCCAGTCCTGGGTGTTCAGGAAGTGCTTGGGGGACATCATCTTTCCTTGCGTGGCGGCGCCGGGTTCGACGCGGTGGAAGGGAAAAGCAGGAAGCAAAGGTGGATCGAAAAGGTTGCAGTTGCAGCTTTCAGCACATGCATTTTTGAAGCGCGGAAACGAAAAAACCCAGCCGGCGGGCTGGGTTTTTTTCGGACGAACAGCAGAAAGCTCCGGTTACCCAGCGAGGATGTGGGGTTCCGGTCGACGCGCACGCGAGGTCATGCCCGACGCCTGTCGGGCTGCGCTGCTGTCGTGCTGGAAGTCGGTGAGCTTCATGGCCGCCAATCTTTGCATGCGGCCGGGGCCGACGCAAGGGGCCGGGGTCGCAGAATCAGGGATTACCGGCGGCGCCCTGCTCGGGGCCGACCCAGGGGGTGATCGAAACCCGGATCTTCAGCCGGTTGCCGGGGTCTTCCGGCAGGCGCGACCGGTACTTGGTGCCCTTGTAGACGTAATCCACGTCATAGGCGATCGGCCGGCGGAATTCACGCCCGACCGGCACGATGCGGCAGTCGCGGGTCAGCATCGGGCCGTTGTTGGCCGGTGCCGGGGCAGGCGTCTCGGCGGCGGTCTCCTCGGAGACCTCTTCATCGCTGCGCTTGAACATCGAGCGCACCGAGTCCCAGAAGCGGCTGATCCGGCCCTTGTCCTCGACCGGCTCTTCACCGGTGACGTTGACCGGGGCCAGGGTGCGGGTCGAGATCGGCTCGCAATGCTCCTCGGTGCGGGTCGCGCGCAGGGTCTGGAACACCGGCTCGACGTTCAGCACCTGCGCATAGTCGAACTTCACGTTCTCGACGATCACCACCCGGTTGCGCGGCTCGGCCTCCTGCGCCTGGGCCACGGCGGCCGTCGCCGACAGGCAGGCCAGGGTCAGCAACGCGGTGGATTTCAGTGGCGACGGGAGCAAGGACACGGCAATAGTGTAGGCAGTGACGAGCGCAAGGGGCTGAACATTACCCGTCCACGCCGCTCCTGCCCACCCCACCTTGGGTGGAGCCGGCGTCCACCGGTGGCAATCGGCGCCCCAAAGCGGGCCGACACGTTCTAAAATCACAGGCTTGTCCCCCAGCCACAGCCCCATGACCCTGCGCCTGCACAACAACCTGACTCGCCAGCTCGAACCGTTCACCCCGCTCGATCCGGCCTGTCCGACCCTGTATGTGTGCGGCCCCACGGTCTACAACTACGTGCACATCGGCAACGCCCGTGGCCCGGTGGTGTTCGGGGTGCTGGCCGATCTGCTGCGGCGGCGTTTCGGTGGCCTGCGCTACGCGCGCAACATCACCGACGTGGACGACAAGATCAACACCGCTGCACGCGAGCAGGGGGTGCCGATCAGCACCATCACCGACAGGTTCGCCGCCGCCTACCGTGAAGACATGGCCGCGCTGGGCGTGGTGCCGCCGGACATCGAGCCGGAAGTGACTGCGCACATGCCGCAGATCATCACCATGATCGAGCAGCTGATCGCCAATGGTCATGCCTATGCCGCCGAAGGCCATGTGCTGTTCGCGGTGGCCAGCTTCGACGGCTACGGCAAGCTCTCGCGACGCGATCCGGAAGAGATGCTGGCCGGCGCCCGCGTCGATGTCGCCCCCTACAAGCGTGATCCGGGCGATTTCGTGCTGTGGAAGCCGTCCAGCGACGACCTGCCCGGCTGGGAATCGCCCTGGGGCCGCGGCCGCCCGGGCTGGCACATCGAATGCTCGGCGATGGCGGCCGCCCATCTGGGCGAGACCATCGACATCCATGCCGGCGGTGTCGACCTGCAGTTCCCGCACCACGAGAACGAGATCGCGCAGAGCGAATGCGCGCATGGCGGCAGGATCTTTGCCCGCTACTGGCTGCACAACGGCATGCTCAACTTCGGCGGCGCCAAGATGAGCAAGTCGCTGGGCAACATCGAGCGCGTACACGACCTGGTGCGCCAGCATCCGCCGGAAGCGCTGCGTCTGGCCCTGCTGTCGGCCCATTACCGGCAGCCGCTGGACTGGTCCGATGGCCTGATCGAGCAGTCGGTGCGCACCCTGGACCGCCTGTACGGCACGCTGCGCGAGCTGGCGTCGATCGAAGCCAGCGCGGTGATCCCGGCCAGCGTCGAGGCGACCCTGGATGACGACCTGAACACCCCGCAGGCGCTGGCCGAAGTGGCCCGCATCGCCGCCGATGCACGCCGCGCCACCGACCCGGCCGAACAGGCACGGCTGAAGGGCGAGCTGCTCGGCGCCGGCCTGGCGCTGGGCCTGCTGCAGGCCGATCCGGCGCAGTGGTTCGGTACCGCTGCGGGCGACGGCGGCGACGATGCCCGCATCCAGGGCCTGATCGACGAGCGTGCTGCGGCCAAGAAAGCGCGTGATTTCGCCCGTTCCGATGCCATCCGCGACCAGCTGGCCGCCGAAGGCATCGTGCTGGAAGACACCCCGCAGGGCGTGCGCTGGTCGCGCAAGCGCGGCTGACCTGCCCTGCCCCGTGGCCGGCCCGCCGGCCACGCCCCCACTGTAGAGACTGTTGTGACCGACTCCCCGTTCCCGCTTGAACCTACCGCCGCCGAGGCCCAGACCGCCATCGCCGAGGAATTCGGCTTCTTCGGCGACTGGTCCGAGCGCTACCAGTACCTGATCGACCTCGGCCGCAAGCTGCCCGCCTTCCCGGACGAATGGAAGACCGAAGAGCACCGCCTGCTCGGCTGCCAGTCGATGGTCTGGATCGTGCCGGAAGGCAACGCGCAGTCGCTGCGCTTCCATGCCATCAGTGATTCGGCCATCGTTTCCGGACTGATCTTCCTGGCCCTGCGCGTGTACTCCGGGCGCTCGGCACAGGAAATCCTGGACACCGAGCCCAGCTACATCCAGGACATCGGCCTGGCCCGTCACCTCTCCCCCACCCGCAGCAACGGCGTGGCGGCGATGCTGGCCTTCATCCGCGAGACCGCGCAGGCCCAGCTGCAGCGCGACCCGTCGTGAGCGAGCCTGCCACAGCCGAAGACACCGCGCTGGGCCTGCTGTCCCGGCCCGGTTTCGCCAAGCTGCTGGCCTACCGCATCTTCGCGATGCTGTCCTACCAGGTGGTGGCGGTCACCGTCGGCTGGCACATCTACGAAGTCACCCGCAATCCGTTCTCGCTGGGCCTGGTCGGCCTGGCCGAGGTGCTGCCGTTCTTCTGCGTGGCGCCGTTCGCCGGCTATCTGGTCGACCACCTGCCGCGCCGTCGGCTGGGCATGGTCGCCTGTTCCGGGCTGATCGCCACGGCGCTGGTGCTGACCGGCGTTGCGACGGGTTGGCTGCCGTTCGAGGGCGTGTGGCCCATCTATGCGGCCATCGCCCTGACCGGCATGGTCCGTGCGTTTCTTTCGCCCATCTACAACGCACTGTTCGCCCGCGTGCTGGCCCGCGATCAGTTCGCGCGCGGCGCCGGCCTCGGCGCGGTGGTGTTCCAGGCCGGCATGGTGGCCGGCCCGGCGCTGGGCGGCGTGCTGGTCGGCTTCGGCGGCAAGGGCCTGTCCTACGCGGTGGCTACGGCCTTTGCCCTGGTGGCGATGGCCTGCCTGGCCACGCTGAAAGTGGAGGAGCCGATGCACACCGGTCCGGCCGCGCCGATCTTCAAGAGCATCGCCGAAGGCGCGCGATTCGTGGTCGGCAACCGGATCATGGTCGGCGCGATGGCGCTGGACATGTTCTCGGTGCTGCTGGGCGGCGTGGTGGCGATGCTGCCGGCCTTCCTGCACGAAATCCTGCACCACGGCCCCGAAGGCCTGGGCATACTGCGCGCGATGCCGGCGCTCGGTTCGGTGTGCGTGGGCCTGTGGCTGGCCCGCCACCCGCTGCACCGCAATGCCGGCCGCGTGTTGCTGTTCGCGGTGGCGGGGTTCGGCCTGTGCGTGATCGGCTTCGGCCTGTCGCAGCACTTCTGGCTGTCGGCGCTGATCCTGCTGTTCTATGGGGCCTTCGATGGCGTTTCGGTGGTGATCCGCTCGACCATCCTGCAGTTGGCCACGCCGGAAGAAATGCGCGGACGGGTGTCGTCGATCAACGGCATCTTCATCAGTTCGTCCAACGAGCTGGGCGCGTTCTATGCCGGCACGATGGCCCGTCTGCTGGGGCTGGTGCCTGCAGTGGTGCTGGGTGGGTTTGCGGTGCTGAGCGTGGCCGGGATCACCGCGTGGAAGAACCCGACGCTGCGGAAACTGAATTTGCGTGATCTGCAGTAGCGTCGGCTCGTCGTTTCCGCGACAGCCGCTTTACGTGCGCCGACGCATTGGTAGCGCCGGGCCATGCCCGGCGGCCCTTTTCCGCGACCGCGGCGGGGTGTCACTTTCTTTTCGCGAAAAGAAAGTAACCAAAGAAACGCTCCGCCATCCGCGAGCCGGCGCTGCGCGCCGGTGCCCTGTGCTCCTCGGTGAATCAGGGGACGGCGCCGAACTCGCTGCGCTCAAACAGCGGCGCCTCTTCGCCCCCGATTCCCCTGCGGTGCTCGGCTCGCTACAAGGCGGACCCAAGTCAACGGCCACAACTGCCCGTGCCAGCCACGGTCGCTTACCAACGATCCCCCAACAAAAAACCCAGCCGAAGCCGGGTTTTCTGCATGACCATACAACGAGCGGGAATCAGTCGCCCTGCTGCTTCTGCAGGTGCTCCCAACGCTCTTGGGCGTCGATGGTGCGTTCGGCGGTGAGGCGCGCTTCCAGGCGCTCCAGGCCGATTTCCTCGCCGGTGTCGACGCAGTAACCGTAGTCGCCCGCTTCCAGGCGCTTCAGGGTGCTGTCGATCTTGCCGATCAGCTTGCGATAGCGGTCGCGGGTACGCAGTTCCAGCGAGTTCTCGGTCTCGCGGGTCGCACGCTCGGCTTCGTCGCCGATGTCACGCACTTCCTCGCGCAGGTTCTCGATGGTCTGCTTGGACTCTTCCACCAGGTCCGCGCGCCAGTTCTGCAGGCGCTGGCGGAAGTACTCCTGCTGCAGCGGGCTCATGTATTCCTCTTCCGAGGACGGCTTGTAGCCAGCCGGCAGGATCGGGCGGCCGGTGGCCTCGTCGGTCTTGTACTCGACCACCTTGTACTTGCTGCGCGGGGCCGGTGCCGCCGAGCGGGCGGCGACGGCCACGGCAACCTTGCCGACAGGGCGCGACACGGTCTTCGGGGCGGAATCGGATTTCACGGCGGTTTTGGCAGGCGATTTCGAAACGGGCACGGGATTCTTGGATTGCGGGGCCTTCGAGGCGGCAGGAGCGGCGGCCGGGGCCGGCTTGGAGGCCGGTTGGGCTGCTGCCACTGCCACGGTCTTGGCCGGGACAGGCTTGGCCGGAGCCGGCTTGGCAGCAGGCTTCGGTGCGGACTTCACTACTGGGGCCGGGGTCGGCTTTACGGCCGGCGCGGCAACATTCTTGGCAACCTTCTTTACAGCGGCAGGCGTGGCGACCGGCTTGGCCGCAGCGACCTTCTTTACTGCGGGCTTGGCGACCGGCTTGGCTGCAGCCTTCTTCACCACCGCCTTCGGCGCCGGCTTGGTTGCTGCCTTCTTCGCCACTGGCTTGGCGGCAGCCTTCTTCACCGGCGCGGCCTTGCTGGCGGCCTTCTTCACCACCGGCGCCTTCTTGCTGGCAGCGGCAGGCTTGGCCTTGGCGGGCGCAGCAGCCTTCTTCGCCACCGGCTTGGTTGCCTTGACCGGCGTTTTCTTTGCGGTGGCCTTCCTGGCCGCCGGTTGCGAGGACGCTGCCTTGGTCGCCGGCTTGCTGGCCGGTTTCCTGGCAACGGGCTTTGCCGCCAACTTCTTCACAACAGGCTTGGCGGTTTTCTTGGCGGCCGTTGCGGCCTTCTTTGCAGTTTTTTTAGCAGCCACGAAACGCTCTTCCTTGGATTCCCCGGGGCCCGGGAAAGCGGGCCTTTATAGCCTACCCGACCCGCAGCAGCAACCTCGGCACCCTGCTCCATTCAGTCCTGGAGTCAAGGCGCCCTTGGAGGCAGTCCGACGAACACGGACCGCCTTGCGCGGTACGGAACCTGGCCAGCACCCGCAGGTGCTGGTACCGGTCGCAGGCCATCGGCGACATGCGACCAACGGCCCATCCTGCACAAATGCGGCCTTCATGCCAACTGGCATAAGATGACTGGGTGATCTCGCGCCTGCTCATTGCCCTGCTGCGCTTCTACAAGCGCTTCATCAGCCCCTTGCTGGGGCCACGCTGCCGTTTCGTGCCGAGCTGTTCTGAATACGCGATGGAAGCCATCTCGCGGCACGGCCCGCTGCGCGGCAGCTGGCTGGCTGCACGCCGGCTCGGTCGCTGCCACCCGTTCCATCCCGGCGGCTTCGACCCCGTGCCCGAGTCTCCCAACGCCCCCTCTTGCCGTTGCACAGGAAAACACTGACATGTCCTCCACCCTCATCACCAACGCCCGGATGGTCAACGAAGGCCGCACCTTCGACGGCGACCTGCGCATCGAGAACGGCCGCATCGCGCAGATCGGCAGCGGGCTGGCGCCGCGCGACGGCGAACAGGTGGTGGATGCGGCCGGACGCTGGCTGCTGCCCGGCATGATCGATGACCAGGTGCACTTCCGCGAACCGGGCCTGACCCACAAGGGCGACATCGCCAGCGAATCGGCCGCGGCCGTGGCCGGTGGCCTGACCAGCTTCATGGACATGCCCAACACCAACCCGCCGACGCTGGATTCGACCATCCTGGAAGCCAAGTACGAGCTCGCGCGCGGCCGCGCCTGGGCCAACTATGGCTTCTACCACGGCGCCAGCAATGACAACCTCGACGCGATCCGTGCCCTGGATCCGAAGAAGGCCCCGGGCGTGAAGGTGTTCATGGGTGCTTCGACCGGCAACATGCTGGTGGACAACCCGGAAACGCTGGATGCGATCTTCCGCGAATGCCCGACCCCGATCATCACGCACTGCGAAGACACGCCGATGATCGATGCCAACCTGAAGGCCTTCCAGGAAAAGTACGGCGATGCGCTGACCCCTGACATGCATCCGGACATCCGTTCGCGCGAGGCCTGCATCAAGTCGACCCGGCTGGCGATGTCGCTGGCGCGCAAGCACGGCACCCGCCTGCATGTGCTGCACATCTCCACCGCCGACGAGCTGGCGCTGTTCGAGAAGGGCCCGCTGATCCGCGCCGACGGCAGCCGCAAGCAGATCACCGCCGAGACCTGCGTGCACTTCCTGCACTTCGCGCGCCCGGACTATGCGACCAAGGGCAACCTGATCAAGTGCAACCCGGCCATCAAGGAAGTGTCCGACCGCGAGGCGATCACCGCTGCGCTGGCCGACGACGTGCTGGACGTGCTGGCCACCGACCACGCGCCGCACACCTGGGAAGAGAAGCAGAAGCCGTACGTGCAGGCACCGTCGGGCCTGCCGCTGGTGCAGTACGCGCTGGTGGCCGCGCTGGAGCGCGTGCACGAAGGCAAGCTGACCCGCGAACAGGTGGTGCAGAAATTCGCCCACGCGCCGGCACAGTTGTTCGACGTGGAAGAACGCGGCTTCCTGCGCGAAGGCTACTTCGCCGACCTGGTGCTTGTGGAAGACGTGCCGTTCACCGTCAAGCGCGAGGACGTGCTGTCCAAGTGCGGCTGGTCGCCGTTCGAAGGCACGACCTTCCGTTCGCGCGTGGCCTCCACCTGGGTGAACGGCCAGCTGGTGTGGGACGGCAGCAAACTGGTGGGCGAGCCCGCCGGCCAGCGCATGACCTACGACCGCTGATGCGCGCGGCTCTATTTACCGGGGCGCTGCTGCTGGCGGCACCCCTGCTCAGCGTACCGTCGGCTCACGCGCAGGATGCCATCGGCAGCCTGATCGACAGCCGCGTGGTGTTCCCGGCCAGTGCGTCGCAGGGCGCACTGGTGATCGGCAAGGTGCCCGCCGGCAGCCGCGTGCAGTACGCCGGTCGCCAGCTGCGGGTGAGCGGCTACGGCAGCGTGGTGTTCGGCATCGGCCGCGACGAGAAGGGACCATTGCGCGTGCAGGTGCAGCGCCCCGATGGTGGCAGCGAGACCGCGACCATTGCGGTGACGCCGCGCGACTGGCCCACCGAGCGGGTCAACGGCGTGCCGCCGAAGACGGTCAATCCGCCGCCGGCGATTGCCGAGCGGATCAAGCGCGAACAGGCGCAGGTGACCGCCGCGCGTGCTCGCGATGACGACCGCACCGACTTCACCCAGACCTTCATCTGGCCGGTGCAGGGCCGCATCAGCGGTCGCTTCGGCAATGCGCGCGTGTACAACGGGCAGCCCGGTGCCGGTCATTCCGGCATGGACATCGCGGTACCGACCGGCACCCCGGTGAAGGCACCGGCCGCCGGCATCGTCACCTTCGCCGGGCCGGACCTGTACCTGACCGGCGGTACGCTGCTGCTCGACCACGGTTTCGGGGTCAGCTCCAACTTCCTGCACCTGTCGCGCATCGACGTAAAAGTTGGCGACCGTGTGGAACAAGGCCAGGTGATCGCCGCGGTCGGCGCCACCGGCCGTGCCACCGGCCCGCACCTGCATTGGGGCATGAACTGGTTCGATACCCGTATCGATCCGCTGCTGGTGCTGGAACGCAAGTAACGCGCGCAATGCGCTTTGGTGGGTGCCAACCTTGGTCGGCACAACCTCACAGAGCGTGCGGACCAAGGTCCGCAGCCACCAGAAGCAGTCAACAGCGCCGATCGATCAACCGCGCGCGGCCCACCACACGCGCAACAAGGTGCGCACTGGGGTCGCTTCAATCGGCTTGCCTGCGGCCTGCGCGGCAACGCGGGCGCGCGCCAGGCTGGACCACACACGGCGCGGGCGCGGGCCGGGCACGCGCGTGCCCCAGCCCTTCAACAGATGCTGCGCCCAGCGCTGTGCAGCCGTACTGGCATCACCGTCCAGCAAGCTGCGCGGCACACCGGCCACGCCGGCATCCTGCAGGCGCTGGGCCAGGGTCTGCAGCTGCACCGCACGGCCGGCACCGGTGCGCGGCTTGTCCGCGAACAAGGCCGCCTCCACCGCAGCTACGGCCTCGGCGTAGTTGGCCAGCGCACGCTCGGCACCGGCCGCATCCAGTGCGACGGTGCGCGCTTCAACCAGATCCGGCAGCGCCTCGGCCAGCTGCGCCCATGGCGCGCGCACGGGCTCCAGCAGACGGCCCAGTGGATGGCGCGAACGATGCCCGGCCCAGCTGCGCAGCTCCTCGCCCCACCATGCCAGCTTGGCATCGGCCGGCAGCGGATCGCCGCCGGTATTGAGCATGTCGTCGAACTCCTGCAGCAGCGCGAACCACGCCACGGCAAGCTCGCGTTGTGATTCGGCCACGAACGGGGCGGCCACCGACCATTCCGGCCAACGGCTGCGCCACTTGTCGAGGAAACTGTCCAGCGCGGTACTGCTCACTACGTGATTCCTTACGGCTGGGCCGGGGCTGCCGGCCGGGTCGGCCAGAGACTGGCCAGTTGCAGAAGTTCGGCGTTCTCGACCAGCACGTCGGCCTGCCAGGCCAGCGGGTCGTCGCTGTGCAGGCGGTAGCCCCACAGCGCCGCCACCGACGGCATGGCGGCAGCGCGTGCGGCGATGATGTCGCGCTCGTCGTCACCCACGTACACGCAGTCTTCGGCGGCAATGCCAATGGCCTGCGCAGCGTACAGCAGCGGCAGCGGGTGCGGCTTGCGTTCGGCCAGGCTGTCACCGCCGACCAGCACCGCGCAGCGCTGCTGCCAGCCATGCTGCGGCAGGATCAGGCGCGCCAGGTACTCGGGTTTGTTGGTGACGATGCCCCACACCGTACCGGCCTCATCCAGCGCGGCAAGCATGCCGGCCACGCCGTCGAACAGCACTGCGTGCTGGCCGATCAACGCTTCATAGCGCTGCAGGAATTCCGGGATCAGTGCATCGCGCGCAGCGGCATCCAGGTCCGGGAACGCGGCCGAGACCATCGCCCGCGAGCCCTTCGACACCACCGGGCGCAGTGCGGCCGGATCGATGGGTGCACGACCACGTTCGGCCAGCATCGCGTTGCAGGTGGCGACGAAGTCCGGCGCGCTGTCCAGCAACGTGCCATCCAGGTCGAACAGCACCGCACGCGGGAAGCGGGCGGAGGTCATGCCGGCTTGACCGCGTAGGCCAGGTAGTTGATGTCGGTGCGGCTGCTCAGGCGGGCGTGGTTGCGCCACGGCTCGTAGGCCATGCCGCTGACGTCCACCAGCTGCATGTCGGCCTCGCGCAGCCAGCGCGCCAGCTCGGCCGGCTTGATGAATTCCTGGTAGTGGTGCGTGCCCTTGGGCAGCAGCCGCGCCACGTACTCGGCACCGACAATCGCCACTGCGAAGGCGGCAGCGGTGCGGTTGATGGTCGACAGGAACAGGTGGCCGCCCGGCTTCAGCAGGCGCTTGCAGGCCTCGATGATCGCGCCCGGGTCCGGCACGTGCTCCAGCATTTCCATGCAGGTCACCACATCGAAGCTGCCCGGCTGCTCGGCGGCCAGGTCCTCGGCGGCCTGCACCCGGTAATCGACCTTGGCGCCGCTTTCCAGCGCATGCAGGCGCGCGACCTTGACCAGCTCCGGGGCCAGGTCGATGGCGGTGACGTCGGCGCCGGCCTGGGCCAGCGCTTCGCTCAACAGGCCGCCACCGCAACCGATGTCGAGTACGCGTGCGCCGCGCAGCGGAACGCGGTCGGCCACGTATTTCAGGCGCACCGGGTTCAGCGCATGCAGCGGCTTCTGCGGGCCGTCAGCGTCCCACCAGCGGTTGGCCAGCGCGGCGAACTTGTCCAGCTCGGCCTGATCGAAATTGGAGGAAGCGTGGGGGGCAGTCATGAGGGAGTCCTTGCGGCGCCGGGGTTCAGGCGCGGATATGACGGATGCGCTCGCGCCACTGGCGCGCGTTGGCGATGATGCCCGGCAGGTCCATGCCGACCAGCTCGCGCTGCACCAGCTTCGGCTTGCCGGCGATCCAGACGTCGCTGACCTGCTGGCGGCCGGTGGCGTACACCAGTTGCGACAGCACGTTGTGCAGCGGCTGGGTTTCCAGTGCGGACAGGTCGACGCAGACCAGGTCGGCCTGCTTGCCGACTTCGATCGAACCGATGCGCTCGCCGAAGCCCAGCGCGCGGGCACCGCCCAGGGTGGACGCGCGCAGCGTGGTTGCCGCGTCCAGCGCGGTGGCGTCATCGGCCACGGCCTTGGCCAGAATCGCCGCGGTGCGGTTCTCGCTGAACATGTCCAGGTCGTTGTTGCTGGCGCAGCCGTCGGTGCCGATCGCCAGGTTCACGCCGGCGCGCTGCAGGGCGCAGGCCGGGCAGAAACCGGAGGCGAGCTTCAGGTTCGATTCCGGGCAATGCACCACGCTGACGCCACGCTCGGCGCACAGGTGGATTTCCGCATCGGTCAGCTGGGTCATGTGCACCGCGATCAGGCGGTCGTTGACCAGGCCGAGGCGATCCAGCCGCGCCAGCGGGCGCTGGCCGTGCAGCTTGATCGAATCGTTGATCTCCTGCGCGGTCTCGTGGGTGTGCAGGTGCACCTGCATGTCGAGCTGGTCGGACAGCATCCGCACCCGCTCGAAGTTGGCATCGTTGACCGTATACGGCGCATGCGGCGCGAACGCGGTGCCGATCAGCGGATCGGTGCGCCACTGGTCATGCAGTTCACCGGCCTTGGCGAAGTACTCGTCGTCGGTCTTGGCCCAGGCGGTGGGGAAATCGATGATGACCGCGCCGACCAGCGCGCGGAAACCATGCTTCTTGTAGACGGCGGCCTGCACATCGCCGAAGAAGTAGTTCTCGTTGGCGCAGGTGGTGCCGCCGCGCAGCATCTCGGCGATGGCCAGGGTGGTGCCGTCGGCGACGAATTCGGGGCCGATCACCGCCGCTTCCACCGGCCAGATGTGCTGCTGCAGCCAGGTCATCAGCGGCAGGTCGTCGGCGACGCCGCGCAGCAGGGTCATCGGGTTGTGCGTGTGCGCATTGACCAGGCCCGGCATCAGCGCCGCCTCGGGGCGGCTGACCACCTGGGTGGCGCGGAACCGTGCGCGCGCCTCGGCACGCGACAGGATGGCCACGATCTCGCTGCCACGCACGGCAACGGCATGGTCTTCCAGCACCACCGCATGCGGCTCGATCGGAACGACGTAACCGGCTTCGATGAGCAGGTCGCAGGCTTCGGGGAGGTGCGGGCTATCGCTCATGCGGGCTCACTGGCTGGGGGGCGGCGAGATACTTCTGGGGGACACGCCCCTGAGTCAGGGGCTGCCGCGAAGCGGCGGGGTCTGGAGACCCGTGAAGCGGGGCCCATGATCTGCCGAAGCAGATCATGGGAGCGCCAGCGCGAACGCGATGGCGCGTATCCGGCCAGCGGCCGGCACTATCGTAATCCGGCTGCGCCGGATTACTTGACGCGTGCGGAGTATTCGCCCGAACGGGTGTCGACGCGGATCACTTCGTCCTGGTTCACGAACAGCGGCACGCGGACCACGGCGCCGGTTTCCAGCGTGGCCGGCTTGCCGCCGCCGCCCGAGGTGTCGCCACGGACGCCCGGATCGGTTTCGGTGATCTTCAGCTCGACGAAGTTCGGCGGCTGCACGAAGATCGGCTCACCGTTCCACAGGGTGACCACGCAGGACTCCTCGCCCTTCAGCCACTTCTCGGCGCCGCCCATGCCGGCCTTGGTGGCCTGGACCTGCTCGAAGGATTCCGGGTCCATGAAGTGCCAGTACTCGCCGTCGCTGTACATGAAGTTCATGTCGGTATCGACGACGTCGGCTGCATCCAGCGAGTCGGTCGACTTCATGGTCACTTCCTGGGTACGGCCGTCCTTGATCAGGCGGTACTTCACGCGGGTGAAGGCCTGGCCCTTGCCCGGCTTGACGTATTCGGTGTCGATGATGACGGCCGGTTGGTTGTTGACCAGGATCTTCATCCCGTTCTTGACGTCGTTCATGCCGTAGCTGGCCATGCGTAAACTCCTGAGTGGCAAAAACGCCGCGGGTGCGGCGAGCCGTTAGAATGGAAAGCCCACCGGATGCCGGTGGGCGACTGTTTTTCTGCCCCCATGATAACCGCAGGCCCCCTCTCCATGCAGCTTTCCGCCTTCCCCCGGCCCCAGTCGCCAGGCGCGCCCGCGCGTTGGCAGCAGCTCTGGCGCCAGGCACTGCGCGACCCGCAGGCGCTGCTGGCCCGGCTGCAGCTGGACCCGGCGGCACTGGGCGTCTCCGAAGCGGCCATGGCCCAGTTCGCGCTGCGCGTGCCGGAGGGGTTCGTGGCCCGCATGCGCAAGGGCGATCCGGCCGATCCGCTGCTGCGGCAGGTGCTGCCGATCGACGAGGAAATGCGCCCGGCGCCCGGGTTCAGCTTCGATGCGGTGGGTGATGGTGCCGCCAAGAAGGCCACCGGCGTCATCCAGAAGTACCGTGGCCGCGCCCTGCTGGTGGCGACGGGCAGCTGTGCGATCAACTGCCGCTACTGCTTCCGCCGCCACTTCGACTATGGCGCGGAGAACGCCGCCAAGGGTGGCTGGCAGGAGGCCGTAGCCGCCATCGCCGCCGACCCGGACATCGACGAGGTGATCCTGTCCGGCGGTGACCCGCTGTCGCTGGCCACGCACAAGCTGGCCGAGCTGACCGACGCCCTGCGCGCGATCCCGCATATCCGCCGCCTGCGCATCCATACCCGGCTGCCGATCGTGCTGCCCGAGCGCGTGGACGATGAACTGGTCTCTTGGCTGGGCAGCCTGCCGTGGCCGCTGGCCATCGTGGTCCACGCCAACCATGCCAATGAATTCGATGCCAGCGTGGACGCGGCGATGGCGCGCCTGCGCGGCATCGGCGCCCAGCTGCTGAACCAGGCGGTATTGCTGCGCGGGGTCAACGACAGCGTGCAGGCCCTGCAGGACCTGAGCGAGCGCAGCTTCGCCGCCGGCGTGCTGCCCTATTACCTGCACCAGCTGGACCGGGTCGAGGGCGTGGCCCACTTCGAAGTGGACGACACCCGGGCCAAGGCATTGATTGCCGGGTTGACCGCGCGCCTGTCCGGCTATCTGGTCCCGAAGCTGGTGCGCGAACTGCCCGGCGACCCGAGCAAGCGCCCGGTGTAATTCCGTAGCGTGGGTCATCCCTTTTACTGCGGAAAAGGGATGACCCACGGCACAACGTCAATCGGTCAAACGCCCGATTCGATCATCCGCACCACTTCGGTGGCGGTGACCGGGTGGCTCAGCCAGTAGCCCTGCCCCAGATCGCAGCCGCGCTGCGCCAGCAGTTCGAACTGCGCCTGCTGCTCGATGCCCTCGGCCACCACCGTGATGCCCAGCGCGTGGGCCATGGCGATGATCGCCGTGGTCAATGCGAGGTCGTCGGGATCACGCTGCATGTCGGCCACGAAGCTCTTGTCGATCTTCACGCCGTCCACCGGCACCTGGCGCAGATGACTGAGCCCGGAGAAGCCGGTGCCGAAGTCGTCCAGCCATACCTTCACGCCGGTGCGGTGCAGCTTGTCCAGCAGCTGCGCGGCGACCATCTCGTCACCGATCACCGCGGTCTCGGTCAGCTCCAGATGCAGGCGCGACGCTGGCAGCCCGGACTCATGCAGGCATTGCGCGACCAGCGCCGGCAGTTCGCCGCCGCGCAGCTGCCGCGGTGACACGTTCACCGACACGAACAGGTCGTCGCCGGCCGCCCCGCGCGGCCACTGCGAGGCCTCCATGCAGGCCGCACGCAGTACTTTCGGGCCGATGATCTCGATCAGACCACTCTGCTCGGCCACCTCGATGAACACCGATGGCGGAATCGTGCCCAGGGTCGGATGCTGCCAGCGCAGCAGCACTTCGACGCCGACCATGCGGCGGTCGCGCATGCGGAAGATCGGCTGGTAGGCCAGGCGCAGTTCGCCGCGCTCCCAGGCCCCGCGCAGCTCCTGTTCCATATGCACGCGACGTTCGACCGCGTGGTCCATCGCCCGGCTGTAGTAGCGATAGCAGTTCTTGCCGGCCATCTTCGCCTGGTACATGGCGATGTCGCCGTTTTTCAACAGGGTGGTCGCATCGGCCGCATCGTCGGGGAACAGGGTCACGCCGATCGAGGTGCCCAGGAACAGCTCCCTGCCCTGCACCACCAGCGGCCTGCCCAGCTCGCGCACCAGCACTTCGGCCAGCAGCCGCGCGTTGGCGGCCACATCACCGTCGCCCACCAGGATCACGAACTCGTCACCGCCGAAGCGGGCCAGCAGGGCCTCGTCGCCGCCTGCCTCCGCAACGGCGCGGCCGATGCGCTGTGCGAACTGCAGCAACGCCTCGTCACCGGCCTCATGGCCAAGCGTGTCGTTGACCCGCTTGAAATCGTCGATGTCGGCGAACAGCAGGCCCAACCGGTGATTGGCGGCACGCGCCGCCATCAGCCGATGGTCCAGCGCTTCGCGGAATGCCAGCCGGTTGGTCAGCCCGGTCAGCGCGTCGGTATAGGCCATGCGCCGCACTTCACGGTCATGGCGGGCGATCGCATCGCGCATGCGGGCGAAGCCGCGCACCAGCTCACCCACTTCGTCGTCACGGGTGTTCTCGGCCAGGGGCGTCTGGTAGTCACCGGCCTCGATGCGGCGCGCGGCCGCGGCCAGATCGCGGATCGGCGCGACCAGCGTGCGCTGCACGTACAGGATCACCACCACGCCGATCACCACCAGCAACCCCAGCATCAGCAGCAACCAACCCAGGTGGCGGCTGCCGACCAGTTGCAGGCGCTCGCCAAGGGTGGCGTTGGCCGCCTGCTCGCGTTGCTGTACTTCGTCCAGCGCCATGCCGACGCGGACGCCGCCGATGCGCTGGTTGCCGACCATGATCGGCATCGTGTTGTCCAGCACCTTCGGCGATTCCTGCACCAGCAAGGCCTGCGCCGCCGCAGCCTTGGGTGCCAGGGGATCGCCCATCGGCTGGCCGAATCCCGGGACCTCGACCGAGCCGTCGTGCACCAGCCGGCCGCGCTCGTCGAACACCAGTACATAGCGCACCACCGGCTGTCGCGCCGTGCTGCGCACCAGCACGCCGACCTGGTCCAGGTCGCGGTAATACAGCGGGTTGGCCAGCGCATCGGACAACTCGCGCGCCATCGCCTCGCCGCGGCTGCGCACGCTGCGGTCGAACAATTCATGGATGACGCCACCGCTGAGGGTGCGCACCTCGCTCTGCATCGCCGTCTGGCGCCCCAGCAGCACCGCCAGGATGGCGACCACCACGACCATCGCTCCGCCCATCGCCAGCAGGAACCGGGCCTGCATCCCCGAGCCGAGCCACTTCATTCCACTTCCATCCGCACGCGCGTCAATCCTTGTTTCAATTCATCCAACCGCTGCTGCGCATGCGCATCGACACGGTGGAAACCGGAAGTGCCAAAAAACCGATGCAACGCGCCCTGTGCCTGCGGGTCGCTGGCTGCCTGCAGCAGGACTTCCTGCAGGCGGTCGCGCACCCGGGCATCGAGGTCGGCGCGGACCATCTCCACCGCACGCGGATAGGGTTCGGTACGCAGCAGTTCGCGGAAATCGCGTCGGAATGCAGCCGGCACCCGCCGCTCGTCGTTCCAGTCCACGCTGCTCACCGCCCCCACATCCGCCATCCCCTTGTGCACGTACGTCGCGATGTTCAACTCGCTGCGCGCGAACACATACCCCACGCTGTCACGCCCTGGCACGTCCCAGACCCCGGCCAGGATCTGCGGCGACAGGCCATGGTTCAGCAGGGTCATCACCGGCACCAGGTAGGCGCTGGTGGATGCCGTGTTCTGCAGGGCCAGGCGATGGCCGCGCAGATCCTGCACCCGCTGGATGGGACTGTCGCTGCGCACGAAGAACACCGTCTGGTATTCGCGCACCCCGTTGCGCTCGGTCAACAGCAGCGGCCGCGCACCACTGCGCTGGCCCAGTGCCACCGCCGTACCGGAGGTTTCCGTGACCCAGTCGACCCGTCCCCGCCGCAGATAGCTGGCCATCTGCTGCGGGTCGCGGGCCATCAGTACCCGCCCCTCCTGGATGCCGACGTCATGCATGCGCGCCACCACGTAGTCCAGCAGGGGTTGCAGCTGCTCGTAGTGAGCCTGGGGGTCATCGCTGATCCGGCCCAGCACCAGCACCGGATCCGGTGCTGCATGCACGGCTCCGGCCAGCAGGACCATGGCCAGGCTCAGCAGTCCCCCCTGCATTGCCTTTCGCAGACCCGACACAGACGTCATCCCCCCTGGGTATCCAGACAGACTACCCGAAAAAATGAGAACGTCGTCAGCTGTCCTTGCTGCCGGCCTGGGCCAGACGCGCCATGCGCTGGGTATCGGCGAGGATGCCGCGCAACAGGCGCACTTCCTGCTCGCTCGGCTCGCTGCGCAGGAACAGGCGGCGCAGCTTGCGCATCGCCGATTCCGGCGCGCGGCCCTTGTGGAAATCGATCTCGTCCAGGGTGTCGCCGAGCTGGGCGAAGAAGCTCTCCATCTGCTCATGGCTGGCGGCCTGTTCGCGGAAGCCCGGCTCGGCGTCGGCGGCCGGCTGCGCGCCCAGCAGCTGCATGCGCGTTTCGTACGCCAGCACCTGCACGGCGGCGGCCAGGTTGAGCGAGCTGAACTCCGGGTCTGACGGGATGTGCACTGCGGCGTGGCAGAGCTGCAGCTCCTCGTTGGTCAGGCCGGTACGCTCGCGGCCGAATACCAGTGCGACCTCGGCACCTTCGCCCGCCTTGGCCACCGCACGGGCGGCAGCGTCGGCCGGCAGGTATTCCTCCAGCTGGACGCGGCGGGCACGGGCCGTGCAACCCAGTACCAGGCGGCAATCCGCCACGGCCTCGGCCAGGGTGGCCACCACCGGAGCGTCCCCCAGCACGTCTTCGGCACCGGCCGAGCGGCGGAAGGCCTCCTCGTCCAGCGGCTTTTCGGGGGCGACCAGCACCAGGCGGGCCAGGCCCATGGTCTTCAGGGCGCGGGCGGCAGCCCCCATGTTGCCGGGGTGCTGGGTACCGACCAGGACGAATCGGAGGCGGGTGGCGGCGGGAAACTGGGACATGAACAGGGAAAAGGTCGAGCTGGACGATGACCAATGGTAAACTGTGCGGCCGGCCACTGCGCCGGACCCGCTCTTTTCCCCCGCCAGTCCATCTCTTCTGCCTTTCCGGGAGCCCACGCCATGCAGAAACCCGCCGTCACCGTCATGGTCAAGGCCGCCCGCCTCGCCGGCAACGTCCTGTTGCGCAACATCAACAAGCTCGAGGCACTGAACGTGGTGCAGAAGGGCCGGATGGACTACGCCAGCGAAGTGGATGCGGACGCGGAAAAGGTCATCGTCAAGGAACTCAAGCGCGCCTACCCGGATTACGGCATCTTCGGTGAAGAAGGTGGCGTGCAGGGCGAGCGCCGCCAGATGTGGGTCATCGACCCGCTGGATGGCACCAGCAACTACCTGCGCGGCGTGCCGCACTACTGCGTGTCGATCGCCCTGGTCGAGAACGGCGAGCCGACCGATGCCGTCATCTTCGATCCGCTGCGCAATGAACTGTTCACCGCCAGCCGTGGCGCCGGCGCCGTGCTGAACGACCGCCGCATCCGCGTGGCCGACCGCAAGGATCTGGAAGGCACGATGATCCACACCGGCTTCGCCCCGCGCGAACGCAGCCGCGCCAGCGCGCAGCTGAAGTCGGTCGACACCCTGCTGGTCCAGGCTGAGGACATCCGCCGCACCGGTTCGGCCGCGCTGGACCTGGCCTACGTGGCCTGCGGCCGCGCCGACGCCTATTTCGAAGCCGGCGTGAAGGCGTGGGACATCGCTGCCGGGCTGTTGCTGGTCCGCGAGGCGGGTGGCAAGGTCTGCGACTTCAAGGGCGCGACCCTGGGTCGCATGGACAACCGTGGCCCGGAGACCCACCAGATCGTTGCCGGCAACCTGAAGGTGGCCGAGTCGCTGCAGAAGGTGCTGGTGAACACGGGCTACGCGGCGGAGTTCGACGCGAAGTTCTGAGGTTTCGCGTAATGCGGTTCATGGAGACGGCACCTGCGAGGGTGCCGTTTTCGTTTGTGCGCACGGAGAGTCATTTCCGCGACCGCGGTGGGGTGTCACTTTCTTTGCTCGTGCAAAGAAAGTAACCAAAGAAACACGCCGCCAGGGCGCGAGCCGATGCTGCGCATCGGTGCCCTGCGCTCCTCGGCCCGTCGAGGGACGGTGCGGGAACTCGCTGCGCTCAGACACCCGCACCTCTTCGCCCTCGCCAGACCTGCGGTGCTCGGCTCGCTCAAGGCGGACCCAAGGTCAAATGCCACAGCGGCACCCGGTTGATCCATGCCACGCGTGGATGCTGTTGGCCTTGATCTTGACCTTCCAGTCCGCCTTGAGCGAGCCGAGCATCGCAGGGGAATCAGGGGCGAAGAGGCGCCGGTGTCTGAGCGCAGCGAGTTCGGCGCCGCCCCCTGATTCGCCGAGAAGCGCAGGGCACCGGCGTGCGTAGCACGTCGGCTCGCGGCCGGCGGAGCGTTTCTTTGGTTACTTTCTTTGCGCGCAAAGAAAGTGACACCCCTCCGCGGTCGCGGAAATGATCCCGGGCATCGCCCGACGCACCGATGCGTGCGCGCGCAAACAAAAACGCCCGGCGCGGGGCCGGGCGTTCCTGCACTACCGTGGAAGCGGAGGCTTACGCCACCGTAGACGCCCGCAGCGCGGCGATGCGCTCTTCCAGCGGCGGATGGCTCATGAACAGCTTCTTCGCCGTCGAACCAGCAATACCGAAAGCGGCAATCTGGGTCGGCAGCGTGCTCTGGCCGTGGTTCAGCTGCAGCCGCTCCAACGCGGCGATCATCTTCTGGCGGCCGGCCAGCGAGGCACCGCCGGCGTCGGCGCGGAACTCGCGGTGGCGCGAGAACCACATCGAGATCATGGTGGCGAACAGGCCGAACACCATCTCCAGCACGAACACGATGATGTAATAGGCGAAGCCACGGCCGCCGCCTTCGCGGTTGCCCGACAGCGCGCTGTCGATGATGCCGCCGACCACGCGGGCCAGCACGATCACGAAGGTGTTCAGCACGCCCTGCAGCAGCGCCATGGTGATCATGTCACCGTTGGCGACGTGGGCGATCTCGTGGCCCAGCACCGCTTCGGCCTCGTCTTCGCTCATGTTGTGCAGCAGGCCGGTGGACACCGCCACCAGCGCGTTGTTGCGGTTGGCGCCAGTGGCGAAGGCGTTGATCTCCGGGCCTTCGTACACCGCTACTTCGGGCATGCCGATACCGGCCGCCTTGGCCTGGCGCTCGACGGTGGCCAGCAGCCAGCGCTCGGTCTGGTTGCGCGGCTCGGTGATCACCACCGCACCGGTGGAGCGCTTGGCCATCCACTTGGAGAGCAGCAGCGAGATGAAGGAGCCACCGAAGCCGAAGATCGCGGCCATGACCAGCAGGCCGCTCATCTGGCTTGGATTGACCCCGAGCAACGACATCACGATGCTGGCGAGAATCAGGACCGCGAAGTTGGTCGCCAGGAACAGGGCAATGCGGGTAAACATGGGAAAATCCGGCTCGGAAGGGGTCGATACCGGTCAATTTGCGGTGTGGTCAGCTTGAATTCAAGCGCCAACCTGACCGACGATTCAGCCAGCATGACCTCCCCTATTCCCTGCGGTCGTTTCGCGCCCTCGCCGACCGGCCTGCTCCATCCCGGATCCCTGCTCGCCGCCTTCGGCAGCTGGCTGCTCGCGCGACATAACGGCGGCCTGTGGCGGCTGCGCATCGAAGACGTCGATCCACCACGCACCGTGCCCGGCGCCGCCGAGTCACAGCTGCGGGCGCTGGCAGCGTTCGGCCTGGTCCACGATGGCCCGATCCTCTGGCAGAGCACCCGCGGCGAGGCCTACCAGGCCGCGCTGGACGTGCTGCTGGCCAGCGACCAGGCCTTTGTCTGCCACTGCAGCCGCAGCGACCTGGCCGCCAACGGCGGCATCCACCATCGTTGCGTCGCCCGGCAACTTCGACCGGACCCTGCCGTCCGCTTCCGCGTGCCACCGGGCAGCATCGTGCACTTCGACGATGGCCTGCGCGGCCCGCAGCAGCAGGACGTGCACGCCGAAGTCGGCGACTTCGTGCTGCGCCGCGCCGATGGCTGCTGGGCCTACCAGTTGGCGGTGGTGGTCGATGACGCCGCGCAAGGAGTGACCGAAGTGGTGCGCGGCGCCGACCTGCTCGACTCCACGGCGCGGCAGATCCTGCTGCAGCAGGCATTGGGGCTGGCGGTGCCGCGCTACTGGCACCTGCCGCTGCTGCTGGATGCGCCGGGCCACAAACTGTCCAAGTCGCTGGCGGCGCTGCCGGTGGACAGTTCGCACCCGCTGCCCGTGCTGCGCCAGCTCTGGAAGCTGCTCGGCCAGGCACCTGGGGCGCTGGAACCTGCGCACGACCTGGATACGCTGCTGGCCACCGCTCGGCAGGCCTTCGACCCGGCACGACTGCCGCGGACCGACATCCTGTTGCCAGCCGGCGCACTTTCCGCGCCGATGTTGCAGAATCCCCCTTCCCCCACCCGACACCCGGACAACACTCCATGACATCTCGCGTCGCACTGGTCACCGGCGGAACCGGCGGCATCGGCACCGCCATCTGCCAACGCCTGGCCGACCAGGGCCACCGGGTCGCCACCAACTACCGCGACGAGGCCAAGGCCCGCGCCTGGCAGCAGGCAATGACCGAACGCGGCTACAGCGTGTCGATCTTCCCGGGCGATGTCTCCGATCCAGGCAGCGCCGAAGCGCTGGTGCGCGCCGTCGAGGCCGAGCTGGGCCCGGTCGAGATCCTGGTCAACAACGCGGGCATCACCCGCGACACCACGTTCCATCGCATGCGCGCGGACCAGTGGCACGATGTGATCAACACCAACCTCAATTCGGTGTTCAACGTCACCCGCCCGGTCATCGAGGGCATGCGCCGCCGCGGCTGGGGCCGGGTCATCCAGATCAGTTCGATCAACGGCCTGAAGGGCCAGTACGGCCAGGCCAACTACGCGGCGGCCAAGGCCGGCATGCACGGCTTCACCATCTCGCTGGCACGCGAGAACGCCGGCTTCGGCATTACCGTCAACACCATTTCGCCCGGCTACGTCGCGACCGACATGGTGATGGCGGTGCCGGAAGAAGTGCGCGCCAAGATCGTCGCCGACATTCCCACCGGGCGCCTCGGCAAGCCGGAGGAAATCGCTTACGGGGTGTCCTTCCTGGTGGCGGAGGAAGCCTCGTGGATCACCGGCAGCAACCTGGACATCAATGGCGGCCACCATATGGGTTGGTAAGCCGCGCCGGCGGCCGTGGCGGCCTCGGCGGCGCACGCCCGCCGCCCCTGCCGATGGTCATGCTGCGCAGCACGCAAACCCTTGTTGCGCAACATGATCCCCTGTGAAAGCCAAGCCTGGCGGGGGCTGAGGCGGTTGCAACGGCTGCTGCACTGCGCCATGCTTCGCATCTACTGTGACGAGTGACCGCTTCAATGGCTGCGACCCGCATCATCAAGAAGTATCCGAACCGCCGTCTCTACGACACCGAGATCTCCAGCTACATCACCATCGAGGACGTGCGCCAGCTGATCCTGGACGGTGAAGACTTCGAAGTCCGTGACGCCAAGAGCGGCGACGACCTCACCCGTTCGGTCCTGCTGCAGATCATCGCCGACCAGGAACAGGACGGCGAACCGATGCTGTCCACCCAGCTGCTGAGCCAGCTGATCCGCTTCTACGGCGATTCCCTGCAAGGCTTCATGGGCAACTACCTGGAGCGCAGCATGCAGGTCTTCCTCGACCAGCAGCAGCAGTTCCGCCAGCAGATGGGCAACCTGCTGGGCCAGACCCCGTGGGCGATGATGAACCAGTTGACCGAGCGCAACCTGGAGCTGTGGCAGGAATTCCAGCGCAGCATGGGCACCGGTTTCGGTGGTCCGCGACCGGGTGGCACCGGTACCGGCACCGGCAACAAGCCCAACGAACCCGGTACCGGCACCGGCGGCAAGACCCGCCGCTGAGCCGATGTACCGGCGGATACGAAAACGGCGCGCCCAATGGCGCGCCGCTTTGTTTTGTGCCCCCGGGGGAGCATCAACGTTTCGCTTTGCACCCCGTGCATACGCGTTCGGCCTTGTAGCCCTTCGCCTTCAGCTTCTCGACCACGCCGTCACCGCCCAGAAGGTGCAGCGTACCGACCACCACCAGCGTGCCACCCTGCCCGGCCTGCAGGTACGGCAGCAGCTTCGGTACCCACGCATCGTTGCGCCCGGTGTTGATGCGCTGGTAAAGCTGCGGGTACTGCTGGCGCATTTCCGCGGCCATCTTCGTCCACAACACGCGCTCATCGCCTCGCCGCCAGGCATCATGCAGCTGGCGCGCCTGCTCATCGCCCTTGCCCGCCTGATCCAGCGCCTCGGACAGCATCTGTCGCTGCTCCTGCACGGTCATGCCGTCGAGCATGCCGATCTGGGTATCGATGTCTTCCAACCCAGCGGTCCTGCGGCCGGTCTTCTGCGCGCGCTCCATGAAATGACGGTCCAGGCCCAGCGCCGGGTCCAGGCCCATCTTCTGCATCTGCCCGACCGAAATGCTCAGGCCGACGAACCAGGGCTTCATGCCCTGCATCTGTGCCAACGGAAGCTTGTTCTCGGATGCGAACGCCTGCAGCTTCTGCCAGGTGGCCGCGTCGAGATCGCGCTTGAGCTCGCTGCCATCGGTGCGCACGGCAGCCTGCACCATGCGGCTGGCCAGCTGCGGCGACTGCATGTCCTCCGGCGACAGTTCGAACACGACCCGCTGCGAGGCCTCGAAGGCCTGCTCGACATCGGGCGACAGCGGGTAGTCCTGCGGTTTCAACAGGTGGAAGGATCCAAGCAGGTATACGCGTGAATCACCCGGGCCGGTCACCTTCCACAGCAGCGGCACCGGCGGCTTGGCCGCCGCCGTGGCCGCGGCGTCGGTGGCCGGTGCATTGCGCGCCGGTGCCAGCGGTGCGATTGCAAACGCTGCCATCAGCAGCGTTGCACGGAACAGTCCCTTCAACGGCATCTCAGCCCTCTCCTTCAGACAGGTGGTAGGCCTTCTCGCCCGCTTCCATGCGCAGGTCCAGCCGGTTTTCCGGCGGCGCCAGCGGGCACGTGGCATAGGCGGTGAATGCACACGGCGGGTTGTAGGCATGATTGAAATCGATGCGTAGCGTGCCGTCGGCTGCCGGCGCATCGGTATCCAGGTAGCGCCCGGCCGGATAACTGCCGCGGCCACTGGTGCGGTCGGCAAAGATCAGGAACAGCGGCTGCCCGGTGGCTCCGATCGCCTCCAGCCGCCATGTGCGGCCGTCGCGTTCGAATTCGACCGCGCCCGCATTGGGCATCTCGGTGGTCAGGCCGGTGATGTCGACAATGGGCAGGGTCTTGCCCACCGGATGCGGGATGAAGCGTGCCTGCACCTGCCAGTCCGGGCCACCCGGCCAGTACTCCAGCCCGGCGAAATCACGGCGCGCCGGCGCATCGGCATGCTTGACCCGCAGCGCATCGCGCGGCCCGCGCCGGATGATGCTGAGCTGGCCCCTGCCACCGTCGAAGGCCAACAGGGTTGGCTGCGGATCCTTGTCGGTGTCGATGCGGATGCGGCCGCGCACCGGCTGGCCATCATGGCTGACATCCACACCGGCTTCGGGCGTGAACCACCACTGGCTGCCCTCGCGACGCAGCAGGCCCAGCTTGTCCGGGCCAACCGTCAGGCGGATGCCGTTGGTGGCACCACTGCCGACGAAGTGTGATTTGTTCTGCAGCCAGTGCAGGCCGACCAGGGCCGTCCAGCCATCGGGCCGGGTCAGGTCCTGGTAGCGGGCCACCCGCCATTGCTGCTGCGCGGCCGCATAGGCCGGATCTTCGGTAACCTTCGGCGCCGGCGGTGTTGCCGGACTGCACGCGGCCAACAGCAAGGCGGCCAGCAGGCCGCCCATTCCCCGATAACGCATCGATGCTCCCCTCAACGTCCGCGCAGGAACCAGCGGTCGATCTCCGCCAGCGAAAAACGGGCCCAGGTCGGCCGGCCGTGGTTGCACTGGCCAGACCGTTCGGTGATTTCCATGTCGCGCAGCAGCGCGTTCATTTCCGGCACGGTCAGGCGCCGGTTGGCACGCACCGCACCGTGACAGGCCATGGTCGACAGCAGTTCGTCACGTGCGCTGGCCACGCGGCGGCTCTGGCCGTGCTCGCGCAGGTCGGTCAGCACATCGCGCAGCAGCCCCTCCGGTTCGGCATGCGCCAACAGCGCTGGAATACTGCGCACGTGCAGCGATCCGGGACCGGCACGGGTCACCTCGAAGCCGAGCGCCGCCAACGTTTCGGCTTCACTTTCGGCGGTGTCGGCTTCGCGCTCGCCCACGGCGAGTGTGATCGGCACCAGCAGCGGCTGCGACTGCAGGCCGATACCGTCGTGCGCGTTCTTCAGGCGCTCGTAGCCGATGCGCTCGTGCGCGGCATGCATGTCGACCACGATCAGGCCTTCTGCGTTCTCGGCCAGGATGTAGATGCCGTGCAGCTGCGCGATCGCGTAGCCCAGCGGCGGTACGCCGGCGTCGGCACTGGTCACCGGCAGTCCGTTCTCGGCCGGCATCGGCGGCAGCGCAGCACCGCGTTCGGCACCGGCCGGTGCGGCATACAGTGCGGCATAGGCCGCCGGTGCATCGGCCACCTGCAGTCCAAGGGGCTGCTGCGGGCGCCAGCCGGAAAAACCACCACCACCGCCACCCGAGCCGGCACCGGGCGCAGGTCCACGCGCCAGCCCGAAACCCGATGCGCCCGCGCTCGATGCCATCGGTGCAGCAGCGGCGTCCACCGGATGCACCGGACCCGCACCGATCTCCTGCGCCGACATGCCGGCGCGGGTATCAGCCAGCGCGTCCTTCAGCGTGCGGTAGACGAAATCGTGCACCAGCCGCGAATCACGGAAGCGAACCTCGTGCTTGGCCGGGTGCACGTTGACGTCAACGCGGGTCGGGTCGAGCTCGAGGAACAGCACATAGGCTGGCTGGCGGCCGTGGTACAGCACATCGCCGTAAGCCATCTTCACCGCATGGGCGACGCTGCGGTCGCGCACCGAACGGCCGTTGACGTACAGGTACTGCTGGTCGGCGCTGGCGCGCGAATAATGCGGCTGCGCGATCCAGCCGTGCAGGCGCAGGCCGGCACCACTGTGGTCGACGCGCACGGCCTGGTTGGCGAAATCCTCGCCCAGCGTTTCGGCCAGGCGCGCATCGGAATACAGATCGCCCGGCTTGTAGCGGCGCGAGGCCTTGCCGTTGTGCGACACGCGCAGCTCGACATCCGGTCGCGCAAGCGCCAGCGAACGCAACCACTCTTCGATATGGCCCAGTTCGGTACGCTCGGCGCGCAGGAACTTGCGCCGCGCCGGTACGTTGTAGAACAGCTCGCGCACTTCCACCGTGGTGCCCGGTGCATGCGCACGTGGCGTCACTTCGCCGATCTTGCCGCCTTCGATCTGCAGTGCCGAACCGTGTTCGTCATGCGCGCGACGCGAGGACAGGGTAAAGCGGCTGACCGAGGCGATCGACGGCAGCGCTTCGCCACGGAACCCGAGCGTGGCCACCGATTCGAGGTCGTCCAGATCGGCGATCTTGCTGGTGGCGTGGCGCGAGACCGCCAGCGGCAGCTGTTCCGGCGCGATGCCACTGCCATTGTCGCGGATGCGGATCAGGCGGACACCACCCTCTTCAAGATCGATATCAACGCGGCTGGCACCGGCATCGATCGCGTTCTCGACCAGCTCCTTGACCACTGACGCAGGACGTTCGACCACTTCGCCGGCGGCGATCTGGTTGATCAGGATTTCCGGCAACGGCCGGATCGGGCGCGGTCCGGGCGCGCTCATGGGAGAGGATGGGCAGCAGACTTCATGGGTTGATGATAGCGGAGCCGCCCCGTGTAGAGTCGACTGTCAGTCGACTGCCCTCCGCCGGGCGGCGAAAACCCCGCGCTGCGCGCGTAGTCGACTGACAGTCGACGCTACAGAAAGCAGTAACCTGCCTTCGGCGGGTTACTTGCTGCCGCCGGCCATGGTCCCGGCAGCGTCGATCTCGGCCTGGGCACGGGCTGCGTACAGCGTGCCCGGCGGTGGCTGGCGGCTGAAGAAGGTGTGCACGCCATCGAGCACGGCGCCGGCGATCTTGCGCTGGTAGGCCGGGTCGATCAGACGGCGCTCTTCGTCCGGGTTGGAGATGAACGCGGTTTCCACCAGCATCGCCGGCATGTCCGAGGTGCGCAGCACGGCGAAGTTCGCACGTTCGATGTTCGGCTTGTGGTTGTTGCCGATCCGCTTCAGGCCGCCCAGCACGTGGCCGGCGGCATCTTCAGACGCCTTCATGTAACCGCTCTGGGCAAGGTCCAGCAGCACGTTGGCAAGCGTGCCTTCGGTCTGCTGCAGGCGCACGCCACCCACCAGGTCGGCCGCGTTTTCCTTGTCCGCCAGCCAGCGGGCGCGCTGCGAAGAGGCGCCCTTGGTCGACAGCACGTATACCGACGAACCAGTGGCCGAACGGTTTTCGGCCGCGTCGGCATGGATCGAAATGAAGATGTCGGCCTTGTTTGCACGTGCCTTCTGCGCACGCATCGGCAGCGGGATGAACACGTCGCTGTCGCGGGTCAGATAGGCCTTCAGGCCCGGCGTCGCGTTGACCTGGCGGGCCAGCTCACGCGCCACCGCCAGGGTGACATCCTTTTCGCGCTTGCCGGTCGGGCCGATCGCGCCGGGATCCTGGCCACCATGGCCGGGATCGATGGCGACCACCAGATGACGCATGCCGGCCTGCATGCGGATGCGCGAGGCATCGCTGGGCATGGCCGGGCGCGGCGGTTCCACCGGCGTCGGCGCCGGTGCAGGCACGGTAGCCGGCGGCGTGGTCACCACTGCGGCGGTGCGCTGGCCGGCCAGGATCGCGGCCGGCGAGGAAGAAGGTGAGCTGCTGGCCACGGTACCGGCCGCCGCAACCTGGGCCGGGGCGGTGGACGGCGCCGGGGTCGGCGTGGCCGGTGCGGCGGCAGTGGCACTGGCCTGCTGCCGCACCTGCGCGGTCAGCAGTGCGGTCGCACGTGCGGCATCGGAACGCGACTGTGCGCTTTCAGCCGGGGTCGGCGCGGGCGTGGCCACCGGTGCCTGCGGCTGCACCGCCGGTGTCGCTGCCGGACGGCTGGCGGCCACGGCCGGGCCATCGCCGGGCCATTCGATCACCAGCTTGGATTCATTGCCCTCCCGCTGCATCTGCGGGCGGAATGGCGCCACCGATTCAGCGAGGTCGAAAACGACACGGAAGGTGCCCGGCACCGGCTGTCCGGTACGCACCGCCGTGACCACACCCTGCGCAGCCGGCATCTTCAGGTTGCGTATGGCGCTGGAGTCAGGGAAGTCGACCACCAGACGGTTCGGACCGGCCAGAGAAAGCGTCTTGTAGCCGCCACTGCCGACCAGCGAGATCTCGGCACGGGTGCCGGTGGCGCCGGTATTCAGCAGGACCTGGCGGACTTCACCGGCCCACGCACTGACGCTCGCCAGACCCAGTCCGACGGCGGCACAGATAGCGATGAGACGGTTCCCCGGGCGCATGGCTCAGGATTCAATCACCGCGCTGAACGGAATGCAACACCTTTTTCCTTAATAATCCGTAACCTGCCGGTCTTTGTTCTCGTCAGCCGACAGAAATGGCCTGCAAGTCGCCCCCTTGGGGAAGCCGCTTCAGCCACTCATGTCCGACGTCGCTGGCTCCGGTGAGACGGACGCGGCGCCCCTGCCCCTCGATCTCCAACGCCACCACCAGGTCGGTCGGCGGCAGCGCGCCAGCGCCGCGTTCCGGCCATTCCACCAGCCACAACATCGCGCTGCCCTCGTCCAGGCCCAGGAAATCGAGTTCGCCGGCCTGGCCGATCCGGTACAGGTCCAGGTGCCAGGCCTCGCCACCGCTGGCAAGCGGATAGCGCTCGACCAGGGTATAGGTCGGGCTGCGGATCGCGCCCTGCACGCCCAGTGCGCGCAGCAGTGCGCGTGCGGTGGTGGACTTGCCAGCGCCGAGGTCGCCGCGCAGTTCGATCAGCGCCTGCGGCGGTCGGGTCGCCGCCAGCCACTGCCCGAGCAGTTCGGTGGCATCGCTGTCGGCAAGGAAGAATTCAGTCATGAAGAGCGTTCCGGGTTGGCCAGTTGCCGCAGCGGCACCAGCAGATCAGTGGGAAGCATGCCGCGCGCGCCGTCGGCAGCCGCAGCGTCGCCGGCGAGCGCGTGCAGCAGTGCGCCAGCGGCGGCAGCGTCGAAGGCGGCCAGGCCCTGCGCGCGCAGGCTGGCAATGATGCCGGTGAGCAGGTCGCCCATGCCCCCCACGGCCATGCCGGGGTTGCCTGCAGCAATCAGCCGTGGCACCTGCCCGGGCGCCGTCACGATGCTGCCCGCGCCCTTCAGCACCACCACGGCGTGGAATCGCTCGGCCAACGCCTGCGCACAGCGGTAGCGATCGGCCTGGATATCAGTGGTACTGCAGTCGAGCAGACGCGCGGCCTCGCCCGGATGTGGCGTAAGGATCGCCTCCGGCAGCGCGCGCGGATCCTGCGCCAGCAGATTCAGCGCATCGGCATCAACCACCAGCGGTTTGTCGCTGTCCAGCAGCTGCGCAAACATTGCGCGTGCCCATTCGTCCTGGCCCAGGCCGGGGCCGATCGCCACCACCCTGGCCTTGTCCAGCAGCGCCGGCAGCACATCGCCATCTTCAAGCGCATGGGTCATCGCCTCGGGAAGCCGGGCCAGCAACGGGCCGACGTGATCGCGCCGGGTGGCCAGGCTCAACAGTCCCGCGCCGGCACGCAGTGCCGCTTCGGCCGCCATCGCGATGGCCCCACCGCTGCCATGGTTGCCGCCGACGCACAGCACGTGCCCGGATTCGCCCTTGTGGGTATTGGCACGACGCGGCGGCAGCAGTGCCGGCAAGCGAGCCTGGGTCCAGTGCTCTGCGGCGGGTGACACGCCCTGCCATGCGGCCGTGGGTAGCTGCAGCGGCGCCAACACCTTCCGCCCGCAATGATCCAGCGCATCGCCGGTATACAGCCCGCGATGCGGCACGATGAACTGCAGGGTCAAAGCAGCCTTCACCGCCTCGCCCGGTACGGCGCCCCGGTCGGCATCGACGCCACTGGGAACGTCCAGCGCCAGAACCGGTGCCGTCTGCGCGTTGAGGGCGGCGATCAGCGCCTGCGCCACACCTTCCGGCGCACGGTCGAAGCCCAGACCGAACAGGGCATCAACCCAGATATCGGCCTCGGGCAGCCCGCCGTCGAAATCGGTGATGGTGCCGCCGTGGGACGTGAATTCCGATGCTGCACGCTGTGCCAGCGACGTCGCCGGTGGCTTGCCCGGCAAGGCGATCACCGTCACCGCGCGCCCGGCCTTCCGTGCATGGCGGGCCAGCACCAGGCCGTCGCCGCCGTTGTTGCCTGCTCCGACCACCACGCCGATCCGCTGCGCCTGCGGCCAATGCTGCAGCAGGCACTGCCAGGCGGCCTGGCCGGCCTGCGCCATCAGGCCCCAACCACCCTCGGCGGCCAGCGCCGAAGCCTGCGCATCAAGCGCACGCGCGGCAGCGGAATCGAAAAGATCGGCAAGGTTGGCCATGCAGGGATTTTATACTGGTGCACATGTCCCCCGCCCCCATCCCTGTCGATCCGGCCCAGGCCGTGCAGCGCATCCGCGAACTGGCGCGTGCGCATGGCTTCCAGCGCTGCGGTATCGCCGGCATCGAGCTGGGCGAGGATGAGGCGCACCTGGCCGACTGGCTGGGCCAGGGCCTGTACGGCACGATGGACTGGATGGCGCGCCACGGCACCCTGCGCGCGCGCCCGGCCGAGCTGCTGCCCGGCACCGTACGGGTGATCTCGGTAGGCATGGACTACAGCCACAAGGACGACACCGAAGCCTGGGCAACCCTGGCCGACCCGGGCCGCGCCTACGTGGCCCGTTACGCCTTGGGCCGCGACTACCACAAGCTGATGCGCAACCGCCTGCAGAAGCTGGCCACGCAGATCAACGATGAAGTGGCACC
The DNA here is from genome assembly GCF_059371575.1 of Stenotrophomonas sp. YJH_SMC_4. Classification (NCBI taxonomy): domain Bacteria; kingdom Pseudomonadati; phylum Pseudomonadota; class Gammaproteobacteria; order Lysobacterales; family Lysobacteraceae; genus Stenotrophomonas; species Stenotrophomonas sp. YJH_SMC_4. The sequence continues at coordinate 127,386 of NZ_JCAFUR010000005.1, read as the reverse complement.
GCTGGGCTACCGCGTGTTCGTCGATTCGGCGCCCGTGCTGGAACGCGCACTGGCGCGCAATGCCGGCCTGGGCTGGATCGGCAAGCACACCTGCCTGATCGACCGCCATGGCGGCTCCTGGTTCTTCATCGGCGAGATCTACATCGATATCCCGCTGCCGATCGATGCACCGGCCACGGCACACTGCGGCACCTGCACGCGCTGCATCGATGTCTGCCCGACCCAGGCCATCACCGGCCCGCAGCGGCTGGACGCGCGGCGCTGTATTTCCTACCTGACCATCGAGCACGACGGTGCCATCCCCGAAGACATGCGGCCGTTGATCGGCAACCGCATCTACGGCTGTGACGACTGCCAGTTGGTCTGCCCCTGGAACAAGTTCGCCAAGCGTACCGACGAAGCCGATTTCCGCGCGCGCAACAACCTCGACACTGCCCGTCTGGACCAGCTGTTTGCCTGGGACGAAGCTGAATTCCTGCGCCGTACCGAAGGCAGCCCGATCCGGCGCAGCGGCCATGAACGCTGGCTGCGCAACATCGCCGTGGCACTGGGCAATGCACCGTCCTCGGCCGAAGCGTTGGCCGCGTTGCATACCCGCGTCGATGATCCCTCGCCGCTGGTGCGCGAACACGTGCAATGGGCGCTGGACCAGCACAGGGTGCGCTGACGTGCGATCCTGAGCCCCCGTTCCGCCCGCAGCACGCCGTTCCCATGCAGCCACGCAACAACGACATCCTCACCCCCAGCCAGCTCAACACCCTGGCCCGCGACCTGCTGGAAGGCAGCTTCCCGGCGATCTGGGTCGAGGCCGAACTGGGCAGCGTGGCGCGTCCCGCCTCCGGGCATCTGTATTTGACCCTGAAGGATGCACGTGCGCAGCTGCGCGCGGCAATGTTCCGGATGAAGGCGCAGTACCTGAAGTTCGTGCCGCGCGAAGGCATGCGCGTGCTGGTGCGCGGCAAGGTGACCCTGTACGACGCCCGTGGCGAGTACCAGATGGTGCTGGACCATATGGAGGAAGCCGGCGAAGGCGCGCTGCGCCGCGCGTTCGAAGAGCTGAAGGCACGCCTGGAAGCCGAAGGCCTGTTCGACCCGGCACGCAAGCGGCCGTTGCCGGCGCACGTGCAGCGCCTGGCGGTGATCACCTCGCCCACCGGCGCCGCCGTGCGCGACGTGCTGAGCGTGCTCGGCCGCCGCTTCCCGCTGCTGGAAGTGGACCTGCTGCCGACCTTGGTGCAGGGCAGCAGCGCCGCTGCACAGATCACCCGCCTGCTGCAGGCCGCCGATGCCAGTGGCCGCTACGACGTGATCCTGCTGACCCGTGGCGGCGGTTCACTGGAAGACCTGTGGGCCTTCAACGATGAAGCACTGGCCCGCGCGATCGCCGCCAGCCGCACCCCGGTAGTGTCGGCGGTGGGCCATGAAACCGACTTCAGCCTCAGCGATTTTGCCGCCGACCTGCGCGCACCAACGCCGTCGGTGGCAGCCGAGCTGCTGGTACCGGACCAGCGCGAACTGGCCCTGCGCCTGCGCCGTACGGCCGCGCGCATGGTGCAGCTGCAACGGCATGCGATGCAGCAGGCGATGCAGCGTGCCGACCGCGCCCTGCTGCGCCTGAACGCACAGAGCCCGCAGGCGCGGCTGGACCTGTTGCGCCGCCGTCAGCTCGATCTGGGCCGGCGCCTGCATGCGGTCTTCAACCAGCAGCAGGAGCGCCGTGCCGCACGCCTGCGCCATGCGGCCGCGGTACTGCGCGGGCACCATCCGCAACGCCAGCTCGACGCGATGCAGCGCCGCCTGACCGCCCTGCGCGGGCGGCCGCAGGCAGCGATGCAGCGCCTGCTGGAGCGCGATGCACTGCGACTGCGCGGACTGGCGCGTTCACTGGAAGCGGTCAGCCCGTTGGCCACCGTGGCCCGTGGCTACAGCATCCTGACCCGCACTGACGATGGCACGCTGGTACGGAAGGTCAACCAGGTGCAGCCCGGTGACGCGCTGCAGGCCCGCGTTGGCGACGGCGTGATCGACGTGCAGGTCAAGTAGAGGGTTGCTCGGCAGGGCTGCGCCCTGCACCTGCAGAGGCTTCAAGCAACGGCCGAAGCAACAGCCAAAGCGGCTCTGGATTGCTGATGGTTTGGCGGGGCGGTGTGGCTGTGCAGGACACGCCGTAAACCCATCCCTGGGGGCTCGATGGCGCCATCCATGGCGCCAACGGTCCTGCACAGCCACACCGCCCCACCCTCGACAGTTTCCCGATGACAGTCGGTAGATCCACGCCATGCGTGGATGAATCTCTGTCAGATATCGAATCAATTCGGGGTCAGATCCGTTTTCCGTAGGAAAACGGATCTGACCCCACGCCATTCCGACAGATCGCGAGAATCTGTCGAAGGCGGGGTGGGTCCGGTTGCGGGGGCGTGAGCCGCATGGATGCGGCGACCGAGCTTACATGGACGTACTTGCAGCGGCCCCCGCAACCGGACCCACCCCGCCATCCCACGGAATGCACGCTGTTGCTGTTGCTGTTGCTTCGGCAGGTGCAGGGCGCAGCCCTGCCGAACACCACCCTACTTCGCCTGCTCGCAGAACTTCTGCCGGTACTCGAGCGCCTTCGGCATCAGCGCCTGCAGGTTCTGGATGCGGGTGCCCGGGTTCGGGTGGGTGGAGGCAAACTCCGGCGGTGCCTGGCCGCCACTCGCCTGGCCCATGCGCTGCCACAGCGGCACCGCCTCGCGGGGATCGAAGCACGCCGCTGCGGCCAGCATCAGCCCCACTTCATCCGCCTGTGTCTCGTGGCTGCGCGCATACGGCAGCAGGTAGCCATAGCCCATCGCCGACATCATCATCTGTTGCTGCTGCGCATCCATGCCGCTGGCGGCGCCGGCCACCTGGCCGATCTGGGTCAGCTTCTGCTGGGCCATGCGCTGTGCACCATGGCGCAGCAGCGCATGGGCGATCTCATGCCCCATCACCACCGCCATCGCATCGCGGGTGCGTGCTACCGGCACCAGCCCGGTGTAGACCGCCATCTTGCCGCCCGGCAGGCAGAACGCATTGGCCTGGTCGGACGGGATCACATTCACTTCCCACTGGAAATCCCGCGCGAAATGCGCCGGCTGCACGCCGTGCTCCTGGGCCAGCGCGGTCTCCACCACGTCCACCTTGGCAATCAGGCGCTGGGCGATATCGCGCACATCGCGCGCGATCGGTGCATTGGGGTCCATCGGCCGTTCCTGCGACAGGATCTGCTGGTAGGCCTGCAGCCCCAGCGCGGTTTCCTGGCGCGCGTCCAGGCTGCTGTCGATCATCACCTTCTCGCCGGTGTACGGATCGACCGTGCGGTTGGAGAACCAGTAGAACAGCGCATAGCCGGCGGCCAGCAGCAGCACCCACCAGCGGATGTTGCCGAACAGGCCACGCCGCTGTGGGCCTTGCGACGAGCGGGAGAAGGGATCGTTGCGCATCGGGGGACTTCCTGCTGGCCCCGCCGGCTGGCGGGCACGGCGCAATCTTAGTGCGCCGCTGCCCGCAGCGGGTGAAGCCGGGTGCCGCTCAGATGCCGCGCACCAGGCGGAAGCCGATGCGGGCATTGGTGGTATCCGAATCCTGGGACTGCCGCCAGGCCGCGCGGGTCTGCTCGGGGGCATTGGCCCAGTTGCCACCGCGGATCACCCGCGACCGGCAGCCCGGGTTGAACCAGGCGACGCCATCGGACGGTGCGCGGCGGTAGCTGGCATGCCAGCAGTCGGCCACCCATTCGCTGAGGTTGCCGCCCATATCGTGCAGACCGAAGGCATTGGCCTGGAAGCTGGCCACCGGCGCCGGCCCCCACCAGCCATCGCCGTACCCGATAAACGCGTTGTGCCAGTGCCGTCCCGAAGGCGAAACGTCCTTGCTGCCGGTGAAGTTGCCGCTGCCTGGCGGCGGCACGCCGGCATCGCCCCACGGATAGCGGCCACTGCTGCCAGCGCGCAGCGCGTACTCGAACTCGGCTTCGCTGGGCAGCCGGTAGCTGCGGCCAGTCTGCTCGGACAGCCACGCCGCATAATTCTCGGCATCACGCACACTGACGTGCATCACCGGCGAGTTGCCCAGCGCGCGACCGCCGTCGTAGTCGGAACGCCAGTCCACGCCGCTGCGGCGGATGAAATTGCCGCTGCGTTCGTCGTAGACCACCGAATGGCCACGCCGGGTCGCGCGCGGGCGCGCATTGGAGGCTTTCACGTAGCGCTCGAAATCGCTGACGGTGATCTCGGTGATCGCCATGGCAAAGCCGCGATCGAAGCGCACGTAGTGCGACGGACGCTCGGCATCACTCGAGCCCGGCTCGGCATCGCCTGCACCCATCTGGAAGCCACCGTGGGGCACCACCACCATCTGCGGTCCGCGCCCCCCATCGCGCATCGCATCACTGAACACCTGTCCCGGCCGGAAGCTCCCGTAATGGGTGGCCAGGTCGATGCGCTCGCGAAGCTGGCCCACCACTGCATCACCCGGCAGAGCGATGCGAAGCGCCTCGGCCAGCTTCTCGCGCGCCGGCTTCAGGCCTTGTGGCGTGGCAAGGTCACGCAGTCCGTCATCACGCAGCTGCAGCAGCGTGGCGGCGCGGATCTGCTCGATGCGTTCGAAGGCGTCGGCGATCGTCGGTGACGAATCGCGCACTTTGCTGGCTTCGGCCAGCCAGGTGCCGGCGCTCGCGAAATCGCGCGTGCGTGCAGCGTCCTCGGCACGGCGGATCAACCCGCTCTCGGCTGCGGCCAGGCCCTGCCGTGCGCGGCTGTTGTCTTCATCCAGCGCCAGCGCCTCACGGAAGTTGCCGATGGCACCGTCGCCATCCTCACCGATACGGTCCGAGCGCAGGTCCTCCTCGCCAGCACGGTTGTAGGCCACCACCCGTTGCGCCAGCTCCACCCGCGCCTGCAGCGCACGCACCTTCCCATCCTTCGGCGACAGGGTCAGCAGCACCAGTGCCTGGCGGCTGGCCTCGGCCAGCGCCTCGCGCTGCTTCAGCGGCCGCACCAGCAGGGCATCGGCCAGCTGCTGCAGTCGCTGGCGGGCACGCTGCAGGCCCAGCCGGGCCTGGCGGTCATCCGGGTCTTCTTCCTGCACCGCCAGCCACAGCGGAATGGCGGCATCCGCATCTTCATAGAGCCGGCCTTCAGCGAACGCCTGCTCGGCGGCGCGCCGCAACTGGGCCAGGCTGCGGCCCTGGCGGTCCACACGTGGCGGCGTCCACTGCTGTACGTCCTCGGCGGCATCTTCACCGGCGATGGTCACGCTGCCCTGCCCGGCCTGCGAACTGGCATTGGCGCCGGTGTCGGCGCCCTCGGCCGCGCGCGCCTCTTCGCTGGCGGCCCGTTCCGCCGGCGCGGACGGCGACGGCGTGCAGCCGGCCAGGGCCACGGCCAGGGCGGTGCACAGCACGGGCGACAACGGAAAACGCAAGCAGAGCCTCCTTCGGCACAGACGCGGACCGACGTTAGGCTATTCTCCCCTGCCTGAGCAAACCCGAGTAGTAGGCCCTGACCCGTGGCAACCTGGATCACCACCCCCGCCGAGCTGGATGCGTACTTCCAGCAGCGCCCGACCCGCATCGGCCTGGACACCGAATTCATCCGTGAACGCACCTTCTGGCCGCAGCTGGCCCTGGTGCAGATGGCGGTCGGGCAGGACATCCTGCTCATCGACCCGCTGATTCCCGGCATGACCGAGGCGCTTGCGCATTGGCTGGCCGATGAATCCATCACCAAGGTAATGCACAGCGCCAGCGAAGACCTGGTTGCCTTCAGGTGGGCCTGCGGCGTGCTGCCGCGACCGCTGTTCGACACCCAGATCGGGGCGTCGCTGGCCGGCATCGGCGGCGGCATGGGCTACCAGAAGCTGGTCGCGGAGATCACCGGAGTGGCACTGGCCAAGGGCGAGACCCGCTCGGACTGGATGCGCCGCCCGCTGTCCGAATCGCAGCTGCAGTACGCCGCCGACGATGTCGAGCACCTGTTCGCGCTGCACGACGCCATTGATGCCAGGCTGCAGGCGTTGGGCCGCCAGCAGTGGTTGCACGACGATGGCGAGCGCCTGCTGGCCAGCGTCGCCAACGATGAAGATCGCTGGCCGCACCTGGCGATGCGCTCGGCACAGTTCCTTGATGCCGCCGCGCAGCACCGCCTGTTGCGCCTGCTGCGCTGGCGTGATGTGCAGGCACGCAGCAGCGACCGCCCGCGAAGCTGGATCCTGGACAACGAACTGGCCGCCACTCTGGCGCGCACACCTCCGGCCGACGAGGCAGCGCTGGGCAAGCTGTTCGAGCAGTTCCCAAAGGCACCGCGCAAACTGGCCGGCGCCGTGTGGCAGGCGCTGTCCACGCCGCTGGCCGACGAAGCCGACGCGCCGCTGGCGCTGCCGGCCAACGACAGCAACAAGCAGGCGCTGAAGAAGCTGCAGGATGCCGTGGCCGAACGCAGCCGCGAACTGGGACTGCCAGATGGCATCCTTGCCTCGCGCAAGCACCTGGAAAGCTATCTGGAACGTCGCCAATGGCCCGCCGCACTGGCCGGCTGGCGCCAGCAGGAACTGGAGTCGCGCCTGCAGGCGCTGCTGCCGGCGAACTAGCAACCCGCATCGGCCGCCTCACGGGGCGGCCCTGCCAATGCTGGACAAGGACATTGCTGCATGCCTGCATGGCCCTCTTCCGGCATATTGCGATGGACGATCGTCACGCTGCTGGCCGGCGACACTCCTGCATGGATCGCAGCGGCCAGCTCAACGCCTACGCGGCGCTGACGGGCAGGCTGGACCTGGCCCGTTCGGTTCACTACCTCGCGCTTTCGGCACGCCTGATCGAACAGGCCCCCGCTGCCAGCGAGCAGGACAAGCTCGAACCCTGGCTGCATCCGCACGCCCTGATGCACGGCTATTTCCCGGAATCGAGGCGTAGAGACAGGGCCAGGGCACACTCGCCTACCGGCCCGAGCTGCTGCTTGCCTTTCCGCTGCACATGGACGATCCGCAACGCGAACGCCTGTCCCGGGTGACGGGATTCACCTTCAAGCCTCCTGCTGAATGCCACCGACACGGCAGCCGCATGTCCTGCTTGCCGCCGCTAACGACCGCGCTTCTAATGTCCAGCCTCGTACTCGCTGGATTGCAGCAATGACAAACGGATTTGCAAAAGACGGGCTTTCCCCCGAAGACCTTGCCTGGCGCGTGCAGGCGCGCACTGCGCTGCAGGAACGGCGCTATGCCGAACTGGATGCGTTGCTTGCTCCACATGAGCTGGCCTGGCTGCAGGGAGAGAATGCGCTGCCCGGCATCCGCTGGCGGCTGCGCAACCTGCACGACGCCACGCTGACGCTGGAAGCCCGCCTGCAACAGGCCCAGCAGTGGGCCTCGGCCGCCCCCGGCAGCTACTACGCCTGGCTTTGCCTGGGCGCCTGCTGGCAGGACGCTGCCGGCGAACTGCGCAGCGCCGATGTTGCCGCACTGGTCGAAGACAGCCAGTGGCTGGCGGCGCAGCTGGCCCGCGACCATGCCGTGCACGCCTACCTGCAGGCGATGCCGCTGTCGCCACGACCTGCGTTGGCGCTGGATGGCATCAAGCGCATCACCAGCTACCTGCGCGAACCGAACTGGCTGCGTGCGCTGCAGGCCGGGGAACCCGCCGCATCCGATGACGCCACGCTGGCCGAGCACTACCCTCAAGCCTGGCCAAAGGCATTGCAGCTGCTGTCGCGCTTCGGCACGCCGTTGCAGACGCTGCCGGATACGCTGCCCCCGTTGCTGCGCGAGCGCAGCCAGGACGATTTCGACGCACCACTGGCGTACTGGATGCGCCTGGTGCTGGAGCAGCGCCCGGACGATCTGGCCACGCTGGAAGACACCCTGTACTTCCTGTACCCGCGCTGGGGCGGCAGCCATGAGGCGATGGAGAACTTCATCGAGGGTGGCTGGTGCCGTGGCCTGGAACTGGCGCAGAGCAACGCGCTGCGGTGGCACAAGGAGCAGGACTGGATGGGCGATCTGCCCCACCGTGAGGATGCTGAGGCCGTGGCCGCGCACGAGCGCGCCTACACGCAGATCCTCGACTGGCACCTGGACCGCCACCTGCGCGCGCAGGTGCTGGCCCAGCGCGCCGGGCTGCGCTACCGGCTTGGCCGCGTTGAAGACAGCGAAGGCGTCGTGCAGTGGGATCCGGACCACATGCAGGCGGTGCTTGAAGATCTGCAGCAGGCATGGACCTTGGACCGCGATGTGGTCCTGCATGAGGGGCTCGGCAACCTGGAGGCCTGCACCTGGTTCGCCCATGTCGACGGTGCCGAAGCACTGTTCGCACAGGTGGTGGACTATGCCGCGCGCGAAGGCGATTCGGCGATCGGCCTGCTCTGGGCCGCCACCGCCATCGAGCATGGCCTGCTCGGCCAGGCCAGCGACCCGACACGCGCCAGTGTCCTGCTGCAGCGCGCGTTGAAGCTTGCGCAGCAGGACGACACCTCGGCGGTGACGTTCGCCGCCAATCTGTTCTGTGATGTTTCGCAAGCCGCAGGCCTGTCGCTGCTGCAGCGCATGGCGGACGATGGCGACGCCGGCGCGATGTCGGCGCTGTGCGACCTGTACAAGGGCCGCCTCGGTGGCCGCGACCAACCGCAGTTCGCCGATGTGGAAAAGGCCGCCTACTGGCAGGAGCGTGCGGTGGAAGGCGGCGACCTGATCGCCACCTACAACCTGGCCGTACGCCTCGTCGCCGCAGGCGGCGCGGAGAATGAAGCGCGTGCGCGCGAGCTGTACCTGCGCTGCCTGGATGAGGCCGAGGCCGGCGAGCGCGTGTGGGGCCCAACCTGCCGCAACCTGGCCTGCCTGGCCTTCGATGGCCGGAACGACGCGCACAAGCGCGAAGCGGTCGAACGCGCCTTGATTCCACTGTGGTGGCGCGGCGACGACGACGACAAGCTGTGGGCCGCAGGCTATCTGGCCGACATCTACCACTTCGGTAACGGCGTCCCGGCCAATGCATTCCTCGCTCTGACCTGGCTGCAGCGTGCCAGCGAGATCGATCCGGAGTATGTGGACGTGGTACGCATGGCACCGCTGATCAACGGCGAAGGCCGCTGGTTCGGTGCCAGCCGCGCACGCAAGCAGCAGGAACAGGACCGGCAGCAGGTGGACAGCGCCACTTGGGCCCTGACCTTCGGCCAGCGCAGCCAGGACAGCAACCTCACTGCAGTCTGAAGCAACGAAAAGGGCGGCCCGGAACTCCGGGCCGCCCTTTGCATTCCAGCGGTGCGATGACGGGGGAACCCGCCACCGCGCCAGAGCCTTACCAGTTCATGTTCAGCGAGACACCGACGGTACGCGGTTCGTTGTAGACCGCGGCCATGTAGTTCTCGATCACACCCTTGAGGTTCTTCTCGTTGGTGATGTTGCGCGCGAACAGCGCCACTTCGTAGGCACCGTAGTTGCCCGAGTAGCCGATCTTCAGGCCACCCTCGAAGTCGCCCTTGGAGTTGAACTCTTTGCTGTCGTACAGCACGAAGCTGGTGTAACCCTGCTTGTTCCAGTCGGTGGACACGAACATGGTGCCGGCATCGCTGACCGGGAAGTCGTAGCGGGCGGCCAGGTTGACGTTGTACTTCGGCGCGTTCGGCAGCGGGTTGCCGTCGATCTGGGCGAAGGTGTTGGCACCGACCTTGATGGTCGGGTCATTCACCGTGCACACCACCTGGCCGTTGAGGCCGCAGACCTGCGCATACACGCGCTTGTCCTTGATCTCGCTGTGCAGCAGGCTCAGGCCGGCGCTCAGGGTCAGGTTCGGGATCGGGCGCAGCTCCATGTCCGCTTCGAAACCGTAGGCCTTGGCCTTGTCGGCGTTGAACAGCACGCCATTGCCGTCCGAATCGTTGCCGTTGAGCTGGATGTCGTTGACGGTGTAGGTGAACGCGGTGGCGTTCAGGCGCAGGCGGTTGTCCCACAGGCTGCTCTTCACGCCCGCTTCCCAGGACAGGATCGTCTCGGAATCGGCGGTGGTGAAATCGGCATTGAACACCGCCGAACGGCCCTGGATGGTCGGGCCACGGAAGCCACGCGCGACCTTGGCGTAGACGCTCACGTCCGGCGTGATCTGGTACATCGCGCTCAGATCCCAGCTCGGGGTGGTGTCGGACATCCTGACGTCGGTGCGGCCCTTGTAGGTAACCACGCCGGCAGCGGTATCCGCGGTCTTCAGCAGGCGGGTGTGCTTCTCGTCCTTGGTCTGGCGCAGGCCGGCGGTGACGGTGAACTTGTCGGTGAAGGCGTAGCTCAGCTGGCCGAAACCGGCCCACGAGGTGTTCTTGTTGCGCAGGCGCACCCAGTTGTTCGGGTTGCGGGCCGCGCCCTGCAGGAACCACGCGCGCTGGTAGAAGTCGGTGGTGTCGCTGCCGTTGAAGTAGAACGCACCGGCCTGCCACTGCAGGGCGCTGTCATCATGGCTGGCCAGGCGGAATTCCTGGGTCCACTGGTCCAGGTCACGGATGCGGCCCATCGACTGGCCGTAACCGTTCGGCACGCCGTTCACCGGGAAGTTCACCGCGGCGCCGCCGTCGGTGTCGCCACGGCTGTAGCCGGAGGTGGTCTCGTAGGCGGTGATCGAAGTGAAGTCGATCGCGCCGAAGTCATAACGCGCCTTCACCGAGCCGCCGTAGGTCTTGTACGCCTGCGGGTTGTTGTCGGCTTCGTCGTAGGCGACCTTGTCGCGCGGCACGTCGGTCTTGTTCGAGCCCTTGGTCAGCGCACCGCGCAGGAACAGGGTCGAGGTGCCCTCGTAATCACGGGCGTGAGCCGAGGCCAGGATCGAGAACTGGTCGCTCGGGGTCAGCAGCAGCTGCGCGCGTACGTTGCGGTCATCGAAGCCGCCCATGGCGTTCTTCTTCGGGCTGACCGTGCCGTCGGCGCTCGGGCCCTTGTAGGTGTTGTCGACGTAGTCGTCGCGGTGCTGGTACAGGGCCGACACGCGGAACGAGGCGATGTCGTTGATCGGGCCGCCGAAGCCGCCGTCGATCGACACGCTGTTATAGGTCGCATAACTGGCACTGACGCGGCCGGTGTAATCCTGGGTCGGCTTCAGGGTGTCGAACTTGACGATGCCGGCGGTGGTGTTGCGGCCGAACAGCGAACCCTGCGGGCCGCGCAGCACTTCCACCTGGTCCACGTCATAGACCGGGTTGGACTTCAGCACCACGTGCTCCAGCACCACGTCGTCCTGGATGATCGACACCGGCTGCGAGGCACCCAGGTAGAAGTCGATGTTGCCCAGGCCACGGATGTAGAAGCGCGGGAAGATGCGGCCGGTGGTGGTTTCCGCATACAGGCTCGGCACGCGGCCGGACAGCGCCAGCAGGGTGTCGTCGCCGCCGGCGGTGAAATCGCGCATGCGCTCGCCCTGCACCACACCGACCGAGACCGGCACTTCCTGCAGGTTCTGCTCGCGGTGTTCGGCGGTCACGGTGATCGTGTCCAGCCCGGTCGGGGTCGGCGCGCTGTCCTGCGCGGCGGCACCGAAGCTGCCGACCAGGGCCAGGCCGGCACAGGCCAAGGCCAGCGGGTGGCGGCGGAAGGAAACAAGGGAAGACGACAGACCCGACAGGCGGCGGGAATCGGTATGGGAGGGCATGCAATGCTCTGAGGAGGCGTCCGTGCGGCCTGCGCGGGCCGGGCGGCAAAAAGGGGGAAAACTGCGCAAGCGGCCATTATCCCCCAAATTGTTACGATTTCGTTGCGCGGCGCCCAAACCCGGCGAAACAAGCGGTTTCGGCACAGTCACCCGCTGATGTGCCTCGCGCCTCGACATGAAATTCCTTTGATCGGCTTGGCAAGCGGCAGGCGCTTGGCTAGACTGAAGCCCTGCCGTGGGGCCATAGCTCAGCTGGGAGAGCGCGTCGTTCGCAATGACGAGGTCAGGAGTTCGATCCTCCTTGGCTCCACCACTATTCAGAAGAACCCGTAGATCTCCGTGATCTGCGGGTTTTTCTTTTCAGCGCCGGCAACTCAGGCCGGCTCCTGGTCGCCGTCCTTGCGCTGCGGGCCGCGTGAGTGCGCATCGCGCACCTGTTGGTCGCGCTGCCCGGGCCGCTGCTTGGCCACATCGTCCTGCTTCCTGTCCTGGCGGCTTTCCTGGACGCCCTGCTTCGGGTCCTGATCCTTGTCTCGCTCGTTCATCGAAAACTCCCTCGTCGGCGGCAGGCCAACGCTGTGCACCACGCTAGAGGCTGGCGGGTAATCCACAGGTCAGTCCTGCGCCAACGTCATGTGCAGGCACTGGCTTGCCGCCACTGCCCCCGCGCAGCCAGAATCCGAGGAACAACGCCCACCGGTACGCCATGCCCTCTTCTGCCCAGCGCGCAGCACACGCCGTGCCGATGATCATTGATGCGACCGACGGCAGCATCCAGCTCGGCAATCTGCCGACTCTGATCGGCCCCACCCTGGCACGGGATGAGGCGCGTGTCGCCTTCGTCACGCTGATGCATGGCGAGCGCGATGTCGGCACCGGCTACGTCTGGCTCAGCCTGCACCGGCTCAGCCTGGGCGGCGCGCCCGCTGGCATCAGCCTGTGCTTCCACGGGCAACAGCTCGACATGGTGACGATGGGCGTCGATCTACCCGGTGCAACGTTGGAAGACGGCTGGCCGACCCAGGCCGCGATCGATGCCGAAGTCACCTTCATGCGCCGCACGCTGGGTGCGGCGCTGGGGCGCAAGCTGGCCGGCGGCCACGCCCGCTTCGACTGGGGCGAGGCATGGGCCCGCTTCGATCCGAAGGGCTTCATGGCCAGCAGCGGTATCCGCTACCGGCCACGTCGGTGACCGTGCTCAGGTGCGGGTGATCGATACCCCGCCCTCCACACGCATCGCGGTTCCGGTAACGAAACTGCTTTCATCGCTGGCCAGGAACAGCGCCGCGTTGGCGATCTCCTCCGGCTCGGCCATGCGCTTCAGTGCGTGCAGCGAGCGCACGAAGTCGCGGGCATCGCCGGTGGGTGCGGCCTGGCGGCCCATCTCGGTATCGGTACCACCGGGCAACAGCACGTTGCTGCGCACGCCGCGCGCACCGTATTCGGCGGCGATCACCTGGCTCAGGCCGATCACCCCGGCCTTGCTCGACGCATAGGCCGCCATGCCGGGGAAGCCCACGGTGTGGCCGACAAAAGTGCCAACGAACACCAGCGAGCCGCCGCCGCGCGCCAACAGTGCCGGCAACTGCGCGCGTGCCGCATGGAAGGCCGCATCCAGATTGGTCGCCATCACCTCGCGCCAGGCGTCCACCGGGAACTCCGCCGCCGGCACGCCCGGCCCGAGCATGCCGGCATTGTTGAGCGCGATGTCCAGGCCACCGAAGGACTGCCGGGCCAGTTCCACCAGCGCCGGGGCCGTGGCCGGATCCGCCACGTCGGCGGCATGCACCACCACCTCGCCGCCGGCGGCACGGATCTGCTCGGCCAGCGCCTGCAGCGGCTCCGGCCGCCGTGCGTTGAGCACCAGCTTCGCCCCTTCGGCGGCGAAGCGCAGCGCGCTGGCGCGGCCGATGCCGGCGCTGGCTCCGGTGATGAGGGCGATCTTGTTGTTCAGGCGCATGGTGGCAGTACCGGTTGTGAAGTGGCCGCCACGATGCCGCGCATCTCCCCTGCCGACACTCCGTTTCCGGGCCTGGCCCGTCGGTGCAGGAAACGGAGTTTCCGCAGCACCGGCACGTGCCAGAATCCGGCCATGGACAGTACCGCCACCACCGCCTTCGATGCCCGCGTCGAACGGGTCTGCCGCCACCTTCAGGCGAGCCTCGACGAGCCTTCGCTGCAGGAGCTGGCCGACATCGCCGGCTGCAGCCCGACGCGCCTGCATCGTCTGTTCAAGCAGGCCACCGGGCTGACCCCCAAGCAGTACGCCGCCGCGCTGCGCGCCGACCGCCTGCGCACCGGACTGGAACAACAGGAGCGCATCACCGATGCCTTCCACGATGCCGGCTTCGGTTCCAGTGGGCGCTTCTACGAGAACGCACCGAAGTTGCTGGGCATGACGCCCAAGCAATGGCGCGCAGGTGGCCGCGGCGAAGTCATCCACTTCGCGCTTGCCGAAAGCTCACTGGGCAGCGTGCTCGTGGCCAGCAGTGCCACCGGCGTGGTTGCGATCCTGCTCGGCGACGATCCGGAGACACTGCTGCAGTCATTGCAGCAACGCTTCCGCCAGGCCGAACTGGTCGGTGCCGACCAGGGCTATGAGCAACTCGTGGCACAGGTGGTAGGCCTGGTCGAGGATCCTTCGCGCGGCGCCACGCTGCCGCTGGATATCCGCGGCACCGCGTTCCAGCAACGGGTGTGGCAGGCACTGCAGCAGATTCCGCGCGGGCAGACCGCCTCATATGCGGATGTCGCCGCGCGCATCGGCGCCCCGCGCTCGAGCCGTGCGGTGGCCCGCGCATGCGCGAGCAACCCGCTGGCGGTGGCGGTGCCCTGCCACCGCGTGGTGCGCCGCGACGGCGACCTGTCCGGCTATGCGTGGGGCGTAGCGCGCAAGCGCGAACTGCTGCGCCGGGAAAAGGCCTCGACTGCCTGAAGCAGGTGCCGACCTTGATCGGCACGCTCAGCTTCCGGTAGGTGCCGACCTTGGTCGGCACGCCGCCAAGCCCTCAATCCAGCTTCACCACCAGCTTGCCGAAGTTGCGCCCCTGCAACAGCCCAAAGAACGCCTCCGGCGCATTCTCCAGCCCTTCCACCACATCCTCGCGGTACTGGATGCGACCTTCGCGCAGCCACTGCCGCATCTCGCGTTCGAAGTCCGGCCACAGGTGGTTGAAGTCGTGCACGATGAAACCACGCACGGTCAGGCGCTGGCGCAGGATCTGGCTGAACAGTGCGGGCAACCGGTCCGGGCCGGGCTGCTCGATGCCCCGCTCGTTGTAGGTGGCGATGGTGCCGCACACCGGAATGCGGGCGAAGTCGTTGAGCAGCGGCAGCACTGCATCCAGCACATGGCCACCGACATTCTCGAAGTACACGTCGATGCCGGCGGGCACTGCCGCGCGCAGTTGATCGGCAAAATCAGCCGCGCGATGATCCAGCGCCACGTCCACGCCCAGCGTCTGCAGGTAGGCACGCTTGGCTTCGCCACCGGCGATGGCGACCACGCGCGCGCCCTGCAGCTTGGCCAGCTGGGCGACGGTCGCGCCCACCGGCCCGGTCGCGGCAGCCACCACCAGCGTCTCACCCGGCTTCAAACGGGCGATTTCGTGCAGGCTGGAATAGGCGGTGAAGCCGGGCATGCCATATACCCCCAGCGCGGTACTCAGCGGCAGTCCGGCCGGATCCAGCCGACGCCCCAGCGCCTTGGCCGGCAGCACCGCATGGGTCTGCCAGCCGCCCGGCGCCAGCAGCAGATCTCCGACCGCCACACCTTCGGCGTTGGATCGCAGCACTTCGGCCACGGTCTGCCCTTCCATCACCGCGCCCACCGCCACCGGCGCGGCGTACGACGGGCCCTCGTCCATGCGTCCACGCATGTACGGGTCCAGCGACAGGTAGCGGTTGCGCAGCAGCACTTCGCCATCCCCCAATGCCGGCAGCACAGCCTGTTCCAGGCGGAAGTTGGCCGCGCTTGGTGCGCCCTGCGGACGCGAGGCCAGCACGATACGGGAGGTAGCGAGGGAATCGGACATGGTGACCGGCTCTGCTGTTGCCAGCATCAGGAAAGGAATGCCGACACTACGCCGCAACGATCGCCGGCAACGGCCATGAAAACAGCGTTCCATGGACCGGCGCGGCGCGGGTCCGGCGCAGCCCTTGGCCTTGCAGCTTTGGCGATCGCGGCGATCTGCTGATTTCCACCGCAGACGATGATCGACTGACCACGCCCCCGTCCCACAACGGAGGATCAAGCACTTGCGAGCCCGCAGACGGCAATGTGAAGAAATCTTGGCAAAACGCTTGCCGAAGGCAGCCGACCTCCGTAATATACGCGTCCTTGGCAGCGACCTCGCTGCAACGAAACATGTGGCCGAGTAGCTCAGTTGGTAGAGCAGGGGATTGAAAATCCCCGTGTCGGCGGTTCGATTCCGTCTTCGGCCACCACTTTCGAAGGCCTGCAGAAATGCGGGTCTTTTTTTTCCGGAAACCGGGTTTGATCACGGTTGCCACACAATTTGGCCGAGTAGCTCAGTTGGTAGAGCAGGGGATTGAAAATCCCCGTGTCGGCGGTTCGATTCCGTCTTCGGCCACCATCTTCAGAGACCTGCAGAAATGCAGGTCTTTTTTTTTGCGTGCGGCCTGCCATCCACGCATGGCGTGGATCTACCTGGCGCTGGCCCCTTCCATGCCCTCGATCCATGCCGGGCCACCGCCGTCTGGTTGACGAAACATTTACACCGGTACCCGCCGCGGCACCTACGCTGCAGATTCCTGCCGGAGCCTGCCGATGCAATTGCGCCCCACCCTGCTCGCCTGCCTGCTGCTGGCCGCCCCTGTGATCGCCGCCGAACCGGTGCGTGCAGTCGATACGCTGGACATCGATCGCTATGCCGGCCAGTGGCACGAGATCGCGCATCTTCCGGTGTCGTTCCAGAAGCAGTGCGTCGGCGAGATCACCGCCAACTACGGGCTGCGCCGCGATGGCCGCATCAGTGTCACCAATGCCTGCCGCAACGGCGACGGGGAACGTGTGGTTGCTGAAGGCGTGGCACGCCCGGTGGCCGGCCATCCCGGCCAACTGCAGGTCCGCTTCGTGCCGGACTGGCTGAGCTGGGTGCCACTGGTCTGGGCCGACTACTGGGTGCTGGCGCTGGACCCGGACTACCAGTGGGCCCTGGTTGGTGAACCGGACCGGAAATACCTGTGGATCCTCTCGCGCCTGCCGGAAATGGACCGCGCCCGGTTCGAGCAGTTGAAGGAAAAAGCCGAAGCCATGGGCTACGACCTGCGCCCGCTGCGCCTGATGGCCCCGCTTCGCGATACGCCCGCCGATTGAGCCGCAGTTCAATCCGTACGCGCACCGTGCGCCCGAAGATCCAGCGCTGCGCACGCCCCGCCGCCATCTTCACGCGCTACCCTCTGCGACGGCTCGCCACAGGCGATCCAAACGACCATACGCCGTAGTATGCTTATTCCAACGCACCGCCTCCAGAGGACCTGCGCCCATGCTCCACCGTTTCCGTATCGCCTTGATCGTCCTGAGCACCCTCGCCCTTGCCGCCTGCGGCAACGGCATCGTCAAGCGTGTTTCGGAACCGGCGGCCAGCCTGCAGCAGCTGACCGTACGCGCCGACGGCAACTGGACCGTGGCCCTGCGCCTGCAGAACTACAGCTCCATGCCGATGACCTTCGATGACGTCTCGCTGGCACTGACCGTCGGCGACAGCGACGCCGGCACGCTGCGGGCCAAGCCCGGTATCTCCATCGGCGGCACCTCCGCGGATGTCATCAATGTCGACCTGGTGCCCAGTTCGGCCGCACGCCTGGTGGTGGCCGATGCACTGGCCGGCAACCGCACCCTGGCCTATGGCCTGAAGGGAACGGTCGCGGCCACGCCGCAGGAGAAGAAGCAGCGCAGCTTCGATATCAGCAGCCGCAGCACCCTCAACCAGGCCCCGGGCCTGCCGGGCGTGCTGCGCTGATTTCCACCTCCGTCGCGGCGCCTGGCGCCGCTCTCCCCTGCCCTGATCAAATCGAGACGTACCGATGAGCAGCTACACCGCCCCGCTTTCCGACCTCCGTTTCGCCCTGCACGACGTGCTCAAGGTCGAACCCCTGTTCGCCCGCCTGGGCTTCACCGACGCCACCGCCGACGTGGTCGATGCCGTGCTGGAAGAAGCTGGCCGTTTCAGCGCCACCGTGCTGGCCCCGCTCAACAGCGTTGGCGATGAGATCGGCTGCGTGCTCGACCAGGCCACCGGTGAAGTGACCACCCCGCCCGGCTTCAAGCAGGCCTACGACCAGTTCGTCGATGGCGGCTGGACCGGCCTGACCGCCTCGCCGGAACTGGGTGGCCAGGGCCTGCCGCACACCCTCGGCGTGCCGCTCAACGAAATGATCAACGCCGCCAACCTGGCGTGGGGCAACTTCCCGCTGCTCTCGCACGGCGCCATCGAAGCGCTGAAGCAGCACGGCGAGGCCTGGCAGCACGAGGCCTTCCTCAAGCCGCTGATCGAGGGCCGCTGGACCGGCACCATGTGCCTGACCGAGCCGCACTGCGGTACCGACCTGGGCCTGCTGAAGACCAAGGCCGAGCCGAACGCCGATGGCAGCTACTCGATCACCGGCACCAAGATCTTCATCACCGCCGGCGAGCACGACCTGACCGAAAACATCGTGCACCTGGTGCTGGCCAAGCTGCCCGACGCCCCTCCGGGCGCCAAGGGCATCTCGCTGTTCGTCACGCCCAAGTTCAAGGTCGACCGCGATGGCAATGTCGGCGAGCGCAACGCACTGCGCTGCGGCTCGATCGAGCACAAGATGGGTATCAAGGGTTCGGTCACCTGCGTGATGAACTTCGACGGTGCGCAGGGTTACCTGGTCGGCCAGCCACACAAGGGCCTGCAGGCCATGTTCACCATGATGAACACCGCGCGCCTGGGCGTCGGCCTTCAGGGCATCGGCCTGTCCGAGCGCGCTTACCAGAACGCACTGAAGTACAGCCGTGAACGCCTGCAGTCGCGCGCCCTGAGCGGTGCGAAATTCCCGGACAAGCCGGCCGACCCGATCCTGGTGCACCCGGATGTGCGCCGCATGCTGCTGACGGTGAAGTCGCTGGTCGAGGGCAGCCGCCTGCTGGCCCTGCACGCCGCCACCCTGATCGACGTTGCCCATCACGCCGAGGACGCCGCCGAGCGCGAGCGCGCCGACACCCTGGTGAGCTTCCTGACCCCGATCTCCAAGGCCTGCCAGACCGAATGGGGCATCGAGAACACCTACAACGCCCTGCAGTGCTTCGGTGGCCACGGCTATATCCGCGAACACGGCATGGAGCAGCTGGCCCGCGATGCGCGCATCACCACGCTGTATGAAGGCACCACCGGCATCCAGGCGCTGGACCTGATCGGCCGCAAGACCGCCTCCAGCCAGGGCGCCGGCCTGAAGCTGATGCTGGCCGAGATCGAAGCCTTCGCCAAGGAGCATGAAGGCAACGAAGCGCTGGCCGAGTTCATCGGCCCGCTGCGCGCCAAGGCCGCCGAATGGGGCAAGCTGACCCTGGACGTGCTGCAGCGCGCGGCCGGCAATCCAGACGAACTGGGTGCGGCCAGCTACGACTACCTGTTCTATTCGGGCTACGTGGTACTGGCCTACTGGTGGGCCCGCAGCGTGGCCGCCGCCGACGCCAGCGCGCACGGCGCCGCCTTCGCCGAGGGCAAGCGCGAAACCGCCCGCTTCTACTTCGCCCGTGTGCTGCCGCGCACCCTCAGCCACGCCGCCGCGATCCAGGCCGGCGCCGCCCCGCTGATGGCGATGGACGACGAGCGCTTCGGCGCCTGAGCCGGGCTGCCGCCCGGCACCCGCGGTAGTGCCGGCCGCTGGCCGGCAACCGCAACAGCTGGCTTCCTGCGGGATGGCGAGGCGGATCCAATTGCGGGGGACGGCGCAAGTCCCCCTCCGGCGCCCGGCCCAGCCGCTGGCGGCTGTGCGTTCGGGCGCTTGCGAAGCAGTGCCCCCTTTTGTTAAAGGGGGCGCGCCGACAGGCGCGGGAATTAGGAAGAATGCGCGGGCAACCCAGCGCGCCAACGGCGGGCTGGGTTGCTAAAGGGGGCGCACCGACAGGTGCGGGGGATTAGGAGGAATGCGCGGACCTGAATCGTTGCGATTTGCGTATCGCCGACAGGCGATACACAAATCGTCAACATTCAGGTATAAGCTGTTCTCCCGATGGAGACAGACACTACACGCTTGGGTCTGATCGAAGCCGGAGCTCCGTTTTCTGCTCCGGGCGCCGAAGCATCGCCCAACGCCACGACGCTGCATCGCCCCGGTTCGGTCCGGCTGCTCTCGCTTGATGCCCACGGACGCGTACTGGACTGGATCACCTGGCAGGATGCGGCGTGCCTCTACGCCCGCGAAGCGGTGGCCTGGACGCTGGGCGATCCCTGCCTGCACATCCACGGCGGCACCAATCGCTTCAGCGGCCTGCAGAGCGGCATGGACCTGCACCCGATCATCGCCGCGCGCGGCCATGCCCGCTCCCGCGCGATCGACCCCACGCCGAACCTGACCAACCCGGCCCTGTTCGCCCGCGACGCCCACCTGTGCATGTACTGCGGCCAACAGTTCAACCGCCCCACGCTCACCCGCGACCACGTCGTGCCACTGTCCAAGGGCGGCCTGGACTGCTGGGAAAATGTGGTCACCGCCTGTTTCCACTGCAACTCGCGCAAGAGCGACCGCACCCCGCAGCAGGCCGGAATGCCGCTGCTGGCCGTGCCCTACCGGCCCAGCTGGATCGAGCACCTGATCCTGTCCAACCGCAACATCCTGGCCGACCAGATGGCCTTCCTGAAGGCGCAATTGCCCAAGCGGTCGAAACTGAGCACCTGAACGCCTGAAAATGCAACCCTCACCGTCCTGTCACGGACGGCGGCGTTTGCTTGCCCCACCCCCGTTTGAGGGCGAAAATGGGCATTCAGAAAAAGTGCGAACATGATGATCGACTCTGCCCGCTATCCCCGCCTCGCGCGCATCCAGACGCCGGATGACCTGCGCACGTTCGACGAATCCGAACTGAGGGCGGTTGCCGACGAACTGCGCGCCTACCTCATCGAATCGGTGGGCAAGAGCGGTGGCCACTTCGCCGCCGGCCTGGGCGTGATCGAACTCACCGTGGCCCTGCACTACCTGTACCAGACTCCGGTCGACCAGCTGGTCTGGGACGTCGGTCACCAGACCTACCCGCACAAGATCCTGACCGGGCGCCGCGACCAGATCCACACCGTCAAGCAGAAGGACGGCGTCGCGCCATTCCCGAAGCGCGAGGAGAGCGAATACGACACCTTTGGCGTCGGCCACTCCTCCACCTCGATCTCGGCGGCACTCGGCATGGCCATTGCCCGCCAGTCCGAAGGCGACGACCGCAAGATCGTGGCGGTGATCGGTGACGGTGCGATGACCGCCGGCATGGCCTTCGAAGCGCTGATGCACGCCGGCGGCATGGACCCGGAACCGAACCTACTGGTGATCCTCAACGACAACAACATGTCGATCTCCGAGGCGGTCGGCGGCCTGACCAAGATGCTCGGCCGTGCCACCGGCAGCCGCACGCTCAATGCGCTGCGCGAAGGCGGCAAGAAGATCCTCGGTGACAAGAAGAACAACCCGGCGCGTTTCGTGAAGCGCTGGGAAGAACACTGGAAGGGCATGTTCGTGCCGTCCACGATGTTCGAGGAGATGGGCTTCCACTACACCGGCCCGATCGACGGCCACGACATGCCCGCCCTGCTGTCCACGCTGAAGACGCTGCGCGCCTCCAAGGGCCCGAAGCTGCTGCACGTGATGACCACCAAGGGCAAGGGCTACGAGCCGGCCGAAGGCGACCAGATCGGTTACCACGCCGTGGGCCCGTTCGATCCGGACAAGGGCCTGGTGGCCAAGGCCGGTGCCAAGAAGCCGACCTATACCGATGTGTTCAGCGACTGGCTGTGCGATGCCGCCGCCGCCGAGCCCCGCCTGTACGGCATCACCCCGGCGATGCGCGAAGGCTCCGGCCTGGTGCGTTTCAGCAAGGAATACCCGCAGCGCTATTTCGACGTGGCGATTGCCGAACAGCATGCGGTCACCCTCGCCGCCGGCATGGCCACCCAGGGTGGCAAGCCGGTGGTGGCGATCTACTCGACCTTCCTGCAGCGCGCGTACGACCAGCTGGTACATGACGTGGCGATCCAGGACCTGGACGTGCTGTTCGCGATCGATCGCGCCGGCGTGGTCGGCCCGGACGGTGCGACCCATGCCGGCAACCTCGACCTGAGCTTCCTGCGCTGCGTGCCCAACCTGGTGGTGATGGCACCGTCCAACGAAGCCGAGTGCCGGCAGATGCTCAGCACCGGCCTGCAGCACCCGGGCCCGGCCGCCGTGCGCTACCCGCGCGGCACCGGCACCGGCGTTGCAGCCGGCACCGACCTGTCCACCCTGCCGATCGGCAAGGGCGAACTGCGCCTGCAGGGCAGCCGCATTGCCCTGCTCGCCTTCGGCAGCACCGTGGCCGCCGCCGAGCAGGTCGGCCGCGAACTCGGCCTGAGCGTGGTCAACATGCGTTTCATCAAGCCGCTGGACCGCGAGCTGGTGCTGGCTGTCGCCGCCCAGCACGAGGGCCTGGTGACGATCGAAGACAACGTGGTGGCCGGTGGCGCCGGTTCAGGCGTCGGCGAGCTGCTCAATGCCGAAGGCGTGCTGCGCCCGATCCTGCACCTGGGCCTGCCCGACAGCTACCAGCACCATGCCAGCCGCGAGGACCTGCTGGCCGAAGCAGGCATCGACGCCGCGGGCATCCGTGCGGCCGTGCTCAAGCGTTGGCCGCAGCTGGTCACAGGTACCCCGCCGCTGAGCGCGGCGGGCTGAGGCCGATTGCCACCCAGTGGATCCGCGCATGGCGTGTATCTACCTTGCGTGGATAGCGGGGCCCGGAAACAGGATCTGGCCTGACACCCCCGCCCTCAGCCGTAGCTGACCGCTTCCACGAAGGCGCCGCTGGCTTCCACGCGCACCGCGGCGCGCTGCCCGGTATCGACAAAGTGCAGGCGCGCCAGGGTTTCAGCGAAGTCGAAGGCGCGGGCACCGTCGCGGAAATCGATCGGCTCCGGCCGGTCCGGATGCAGCACGCGCCATTGGCGCTGTTCGCATTGCAGGCGGATCAACATGCGGCTCACTCCTTGAGGCAGCGTATCGACGGTAGCGGGACATTCCTGCCGATCACGGCAGGCATCGTCGCAACAGATCAGGGACACACAGAGATGCCCTGATCGCAGAAGATACGGCAATTCAAAATGTGAGCTGTATCAGATTTTTCTGATTTTAGAGGGGCACGCTCAGTTCACCTGGAACTGTGCCCGGCAGCCGTCGCTGACCCAGATGCCACGACGATCCCAGCCCCAGGTCTGGCCCTCGATGCAGGCACTGCGCGAATCCTGGCGAACCAGGCGCACGCCGCGGCGGATGCGGGCGTCGCAGTACTCCTGGCGATGCCCATTGGAATGACAGGTGATCACCTCACCGCCGCCCCAACCGTTGCCGTTGCCGTTGCCCCAACCACCCCCATTGCCCCAGCCGCCACCACGACGGTACTCGCCGACGAACTCGGCGCGGCAGCCCTGGGTCACCCAGACGCCATAGCGCGACTGGCCCCAGGTCTCACCTTCCACGCACGGCGAGCCGGACAACTGGCGGATCATCCGCGCGCGGCCCTCCAGACGGCACTCGTTGCTACGGTTCTTGATCGACTCGCAGCGCACGATGCCGCTGCCTTCGCGGCCACCGTAGCGGTCATCGTCATAGCCGTAGCCATAGCTCTGCGCCTGGGCGCCACCCGCCGCCGCCAGCATCGGCAGCAGGGTGCAGGCCAGGGTACGCCAGGTGAGTGCCTTGCCCATCGAGATCTCCAGATGAATACGATGGCGCAAGCATCCGGGATTCCCGGCACGGCGCACAGGGGGGCGCGTGACGCCGGTTTTTCCCCATTCAAACAACGCAACCGTAGCTGACTGCACGCAACGACCGGCGTCAGTCTCCTACGTGCAGGGCATCCACCGCGCTGCCGAGCGCCTCGACCCGCACCGTGCTGCGCTGGCCGGTGCGACGGTGGTGCTCGAGGGCCCGCGCCGCGGCGACATCGAAAGCCTCGGCGCCCCGCGCATATCGGGTTGCGTCATGCACCTGCGGATCCAGCACGGACCAGTGCCGGGCGTTGCGTTGAACGGTAATGACCATGAGGGGCTCCTGTGGATGGAAGGATGCGACGGCAGGCGGACGGTCCACGTGCCGGTACACCTTCAGGCTAGCGATCACCTCAGGGGTGGCCCATCAGATTTGTACGAAAATGCCGCGCCCTCCGGTCAGCCCTTGCCTGCCCTCACATCCCTGAGTCCATTTAGCCTGTTCATTCCGTGATTCTTGTCACGGAGTCAGCTGGGCTTCACACTACCGTCATCAACAGGGGCCCCTTCCACATGCGCACCTTCTTCTCGCAGCAGCGTTGGACGCTGCTGAAGTTCTATTTCGTGGCCAGCTACCTCGTGCTGATCGAGGAACTGATCCGCGCCGCCATGCACTGAGCGCTTGCTGCAGGGCTATTTGCGACAGACACTGTCGCTTTAGGCACGGAGCCCGCCCGATGAAAGCGCTTCTTCTGATTCCAGCCCTGCTGGTGCTGTCCGCCTGTGCCAACCAGCATCAGGCCGCTGCGCGTGCCGATACGGCGGCCACTTCGCCCGCCACGCCGAAGGTCGGTGGCGACCGCGATGCCCACGGTTGCATCGGTTCGGCCGGCTATCAGTGGTGCGAGCACAGCCAGCGTTGCGAACGTCCGTGGGAACTGGCGCAGGCACAGGGCCTGGCCAACACCGCCGAAGCCATCGATGCCTACTGCGCGAAGCCGGCCAGCCCGGCGCGCAAGTGAGTCGCGCCGCCCATGGCTGAGCTGAGTCCGCTCCCCACCCTGGCCCCAGGCCGCTACCGCCACTTCAAGGGCGGCGAGTACGAAGTGCTCGACATCGTCCGCAGCAGCGAGACCCTGCAGCCGATGGTGCTGTACCGCGCGCTGTATGGCGAAGGTGGCCTGTGGGTACGCCCGTACGCCATGTTCGTCGAGCAGGTGCCCGGCGAGCACGGACCGCAACCGCGTTTCGCCCGCGTCGACGCATGAGGGTTCCGCTGCCGGCCATGGCCGGCAGCGCGCGGTAACGCGGCGGGCCTGCGTTACAATCGTACCGTCCAGTCGGTTTCTTCCCGCCATGTCCGCATCCCCCTCCCGTTCGCGCCGCAAGGCGCCCGACAGCGTGCGCCAGTCACTGCTGCAGGCCACCATTGAAGTGATCGGCCGTAACGGCCTGGCCGCGCTGACCGTGCAGGACGTCGCGCAGGCCGCCGGTGTCAGCAAGGGTGCGTTGTTCCATCATTTCAGCAGCAAGCAGGTGCTGGTGGATGAAGCCATCGGAGCGCTGATTGGAGAATTCGAAGCGCGCGTGCGCGCCCTGCTGCAGGAAAACCCCGAAGGCCATGGCCGTTTCAGCCGCGCCTATGTGCAGGCCAACTTCGAGCATCTGCTGCAGCAGGAGCAGGACAACGACATCGGCCTGACCTTGGGCAACCTGATGGAACCGGGCCTGCTTGCGCACTGGCGCAACTGGAAGCGCGCGATGCTGGCCGAGTTCCCTGGCGAAGCCGGCGACCCACGGCTGTACGCGGCGCGCTGCGCTGCCGATGGCTACTGGGCCACGGCCTATGGGCGTCCGCTGGACGAGGAAGAACGTGCCAATGCATTGGCCATGGCCGAGCAGGCCCTGAAACTGTGCGACCCGCAGTGAGCTGGAGCGCTCGATGAATCCCTACCTCTACCTTGCCGCTGCCATCGTGCTGGAAGTGATTGCCACATCACTGCTGAAGGCATCCGACGGCATGAGCCGGCTGGCGCCGACACTGGGCGCACTGGTCGGCTACGGGCTGTGCTTCTACCTGCTGTCGATGACCATGAAGTCGATCCCGACCGGCATCGCCTACGCAATCTGGTCCGGCGTCGGCATCGTGCTGATCTCACTGATCGGGCTGGTGGTGTTCAAGCAGCGCCTGGATGCACCGGCGTTGACCGGCATCGGCCTGATCTGCGCCGGCGTACTGGTGATCAACCTGTTCTCGCGCAGCAGCGCGCACTGAGCACGCTGCTGCGCGATCAACGCTAGCTGACCTTCTTCGCTACGGTCATGCCGAGCAGGAACAGCACCACGGCGATGATGATGCCGGCCCAGAACAGGAACTTGGCGATACCGACCGCGGCACCGGCAATGCCACCGAAGCCGAGCACGCCTGCGATCACACCGATGACGGCGAAGATGATGGCCCACTTGATCATGTCAAACCTTTCCCTGCGGGGACTGCGTACTGGATGATCAGGCTAGGCCGTGGCCGATGCGGCAATCGTGAACAGGCCGCGTGCGCGGCGTGAATCAGCGCGGACGGAAGCGCAGCAGCGCGACGGCAAACGCCAGGAACACGCTGCCCACCAGGCGCTCGAACCAGCGTCGCGCAAACGGCTTGGCCAACCAGCGGCGAAGGCCATGGCCACCGGCCGCATACATCACGTACCAGAACAGTTCGCACGCGGCGAAGGTGGCCACCAGCACGCTGTACTGCAGCGCCTGGCCGCGTGATGGGTCGACGAACTGCGGCAGGAACGCCGCCGCGAACAGCAGCAGCTTGGGATTGCTCAGGCCCACCAGAAGGCCACCACGGAACACCTTCCACGCGCCCAGCGAGGCCGCAACCGGCGGCGTAGCATCGACCGTCACCGGCGGTGCCGGCCGGCAACTGTCACGCCATGCCTTCAGGCCCAGCCAGGCCAGATAGGCCACGCCCAGATAGCGCAGCACCTCGAACAGCATCGGCGAGGAATGCAGCAGCGCACTCAGGCCTGCTGCGGAGGCCGCCAGCACCAGCAGCATCGCCAGCAGGCAGCCGGCCATCGCCGGCACACTGCCACGGAACCCCAGCCCGACGCTGCGACCGAGGATATGCAGCATGTTCGGCCCCGGCGTACCACACAGAACGAACACCGTGGCGAGGAACCACCACCAGGTATGCAGGGCCATAGCGCACATCCACTTCAGAAGATCCAACCAGCATAGAGTGCGCCGGGCCTGCCGCGGCACACACAGCGCAGCATGGATGTGGTGGTTACAGATCGCCGCCATCGGCAACCGGGCACCATCTGTGCTGCAATGAGGGCTCCTGGCACGGAGCGGCGCATGAAGACCCTTGGCCTGATCGGTGGCATGAGCTGGGAAAGCTCGGCCCAGTACTACCGGCTCATCAACGAGGAGGTACGGCGGCGGCTCGGCGGTGCGCACTCGGCACAGCTGCTGCTGTGGTCGGTGGATTTCGCCGGCATCAAGCAGCTGCAGCACAAAGGCGACTGGGACACCCTGGGTGACCACATGGTCGATGGCGCGCGGCGCCTGCAGGCGGGCGGCGCTGACCTGCTGCTGATCTGCACCAATACCATGCACAAGCTGACCGATCGCATCGAGGCGGCCTGCACGCTGCCGCTGCTGCATATCGCCGACCCCACCGCCCAGGCCATCGTGCAGGCAGGCGCACGCAAGGTGGGCCTGCTCGGCACCGCCTTCACCATGGAACAGGACTTCTACCGCGGCCGGCTGCAGGATCGCTTCGGACTGGAGGTGCTGGTACCCGAAGCCGATGATCGTCGCAGCGTGCACGACATCATCTACCAGGAGTTGATCGCTGGTGTGGTCAGCGAGCACTCACGGCAGGTCTATGCCGGCGTGATCGCGCGACTGGTGGCGCGCGGTGCCGAAGCAATCATTCTTGGCTGCACCGAGATCATGCTGCTGGTACGCCCGGAGGACAGTGCAGTGCCGCTGTTCGATACCACCGCCCTGCATGCGCGGGCCGCCGTGGACACGGCCCTGGCTTGAATCAATGCGCGCCGGAGCGCGGAATCAGTCCGCGCCCTGCACTTCCAGCGCGGTGATCAGCCACTCGACCACCGCCTGTGAATCGCACAGGAAGAAGATGGCGTCACCGGAGCGTGCGTCGGTA
This sequence comes from Stenotrophomonas sp. YJH_SMC_4, assembly GCF_059371575.1. NCBI lineage: Bacteria > Pseudomonadati > Pseudomonadota > Gammaproteobacteria > Lysobacterales > Lysobacteraceae > Stenotrophomonas > Stenotrophomonas sp. YJH_SMC_4. Next base: position 99,629 of record NZ_JCAFUR010000005.1, on the reverse strand, counting down.
AGCAGCCGATAGACCGTGATCGCCACCGCCGACTGGTTGGCGATGAACACTTCCGGGCTGCGCGGCCCTTCACTATGCCCGGCAACGGCATGCAATGCCTTGCGCGCAGCCACAGTGGCAGCCGGGTCCGCGCTGCGGGTCAGTTCCGGCCCGCGCAGCCCCCAGGCAACGAACACATGCTTGCCCTTGAACGTAGTGTCCAGGACCCGCACCTCGGCGCCACCTGCGTCGGCCGAGCGATGAATGACGGTACTGCTGATCAACGCAACCCCCTGTGGTCGTCGTGGTCCGCGCATCCTCCCCCGCAGGCCGCCCGCACACCAGTGACGGCAGCCACAGGCTGCGCCGACAGGCGTGGAAGACATGTAAGAAGGTGTAAACCGATGCGATCGGATGTGCAGCGATGATACGGGATGTAAGCCTCTGCATGGGCTGGTGCGCACTACTAAATCCCTCCTGAGCCGCTTCCGGAACGATGCGTTCCGACGGCCCCGTGCTGGGTCATTCTTGCCGCCCGAATCCCCGCCCGAGGCTCCCCCATGACCCTTCGCCCGCTGCTGCCGATCACCGGCGCCGCCCTTGCCCTGCTGCTGGCCGCCACCGCCGTGGCCGCCCAGGACTACGACACTGATCACATTCCAGCGCTGCGCTGCGAATCCCAGTTCAACAAGACCGAGCAATGCCCCATCGAGGGACCGATGCGCCTGGCCAGGCAGCTGTCGGTGACCCGTTGCGTGGAAGACCAGAACTGGGGCCAGAGCCGGCGCATGCTGTGGGTGACCGACGGCTGCCGCGCCGAGTTCGTTGCCGACGAACACGGCCGCTGGCCGGGACGTGGCCGCAGCCGTGATCGCGACAACGAGGGCGAACGCCTGGTCTGCGAGTCCTACGAGAACAAGGACAAGGAGTGCCGGATTCGCGTGCGCCATGAGGTACGGCTGGTCAGGCAGAAATCGGTGACAGCCTGCATCGAGGACCGCAACTGGGGCTGGGACCGCCGTGGGGTGTGGGTCAGCGACGGCTGCCGTGCCGAGTTCCGGGTGTATTGACTGCCGGCCGCGCGCTGGCTGCATCGAGCAGGCGTGCGTGCCAGGCGGAGTCGATAGACTATGGCCTGCACGGCAGGGAGCACGACATGGAACGATGGTATCTGGCGACGCTGCTGGCGTTGATCCTGCATCAGATCGACGCTGCGTTCTGGCAGGAATGGGCCATGTTCCATGTCCCCGGTGGCATCCAGGGCTTCCTGCTGTTCAACCTGTTCGCAGTCGGCGCCGTGCTTTGGGGTTATCGCCAGATCGTGCTGGGCACATCCACGGCGCGCAGCTATGCACTGGCGTGCGGGGGGCTCGGCATTGGCACGGCACTGATCCATCTGACCTTTGCCCTGTTCGGTCGCAGTGAATTCCACCTGCCGCTGTCGATTGCGGTCCTGCTCGCCTGCTTTGTGTCGGGTGGCGGCCTGTTGCTGAAGCTGCGCCCGCGATGAACCGGACGTCCTCTTCTCCGCACCTGCGCGACGGCATTCCGCAGGACGCAGATGCCTTGATCGCGCTCGACAGCGTGGCAGCCACTGATCCACGGCGGATCATGCAGATTGCCGACTGGCTGGCGCACGGCGTCGTGCAGGTCGCCGAGCAGGACGGCAAGATCGTCGGCTACCTGGTCATCCATCACCACTTCTTTGGCGAAGCCTTCATTGAAATGTTGATGGTGGCGCGCGAACAGCGCAGCCAGGGCATCGGCGCCATCCTGCTGCGGCACGCGATCACGTGGCGCGGTGGCGGCAAGCTGTTCACCTCGACCAATGCCTCCAACACGGGCATGCAACGCCTGCTCGCTGCCGCCGGCTTCGTGGGCAGCGGCATCGTGCATGGCCTGGATGAAGGCGATCCGGAACTCATCTACCGCTTCGCGGAAGACTGATCAGATCTGCAGAACGCACAAAAAAGCCCGCGCATTGCTGCGCAGGCTCCTTGATTCATCACAGTGGTCGGGACGGCCGGATTCGAACCGACGACCCTCTGCCCCCCAGGCAGATGCGCTACCAGGCTGCGCTACGCCCCGACTGATGCTGCGATGTGCCCGCCAGTGCGGCGGGCCGTGAAGTATAGCGGATTACGATGGAAATGGGATCAGCGGCGCAACAACTGCAGCACTTCTTCCAGCTCCATGCGCACCTGCTTGATGATCTGGTTGCTCAGCGCCGATTCCTCGCGGGCATCGGGGCCATCCAGGCGCAGGCGGGCACCACCGATGGTGTAGCCCTGTTCGTACAGCAGGCTGCGGATCTGCCGCACCATCAGCACGTCATGGCGCTGGTAGTAGCGGCGGTTGCCTCGGCGCTTGGCCGGCTCAAGGCTGGGAAACTCGGTTTCCCAGTAGCGCAGGACGTGCGGCTTGACGTCGCACAGCTCGCTGACCTCACCAATGGTGAAGTAGCGCTTGGCCGGGATCGGCGGTAGTTCGCGGTTACTGCCCGGATCCAGCATAAGCCTCCACCCTCTCCTTGAGCTTCTGGCCCGGACGGAAGGTGACCACCGTACGGGCGGAAATCGGAATTTCCTCGCCGGTCTTGGGGTTGCGACCCGGGCGCTGGTTCTTGCGCCGCAGATCGAAATTACCGAAGCCCGACAGCTTCACCTGACGTCCCTGTTCCAATGCTTCACGCAGCACATCGAAAAACGCGTCGACGAATTCCTTGGCTTCACGCTTGTTCAGACCGACTTCGTCGAACAGCTTTTCCGCCATCTCCGCCTTGGTCAATGCCATTGCCTACTACCCCCGAGTGCTGCCCGCTCAGCCGCGGATCCGGGCGTGGTGTTCACGCTCGATGGCAGTGACCGCCTCGGCCACCACCGCATCCACGTCGCGGTCCGTCAGAGTGCGCGACTTGTCCTGCAAAATCAAGCCCATAGCGAGACTCTTGAAGCCCGGCTCGACGCCCTGGCCAACATAGCGGTCGAACAGGTTCAGGTCGCGCAGCAGCGGGCCGGCGGCCTGGCGGACGGTCGCCGCCAGGTCGGCCCAGGCCACCTGCTCAGGCACCAGGAACGCCAGGTCGCGGCGCACCGCCGGGAAGCGCGACAGCTCGCCGGCACGCGGCAGGCGACGGGCGGTCAGCGGCTCCAGGTCCAGCTCGAAGGCGTACACGTCGGCCTCGATCTCCATCGCCCGCGCCAGGCGCGGATGGATCTGGCCGATCCAGCCGATGGCCACGCCATCGCGGAACACCTCGGCCGAACGCGCCGGGTGGCCGTAGGCGCGGGCCGACGGACGGAACTCCAGCTGCGCGCCACTGGCAGCCGCCAGCGATTCCAGGTCGCCCTTCAGGTCATGGAAATCGACCTTGCGGGTCGGCAGGCCCCACTGCACCGCCTGCGCCTCACCGCAGACCGCAGCGGCCACGCGCGGGGTTTCCAGCGGCGCCGGTTGGCCGTCTCCGCCCTGCTGGGCAAACACACGGCCGATCTCGAACAGGCGCACGCGGCCCAGCTGGCGCGCGGCATTGCGGCCAAGCGTGGCGACCAGGCCCGGCAGCAGCGACGGACGCATCACCGCCAGTTCCGCCGACAGCGGGTTGGCCAGCGGCACCAGACCGTCGCGCAGCTGCCACTGGGTCAGCAGCGCGTCGTCGACGAAGGCGAAGTTGACGGTTTCCTGCTGGTCACGGGCGATCAGCTGGCGGCGCACGCTCAGCGCGTCCAGCTGGGTCTCGCTCGGCATCGCCACGCGTGAGGCACCGCCCGGCAGCGTGGTCGGGATCTGCTCGTAACCGTGGATGCGGGCCAGCTCTTCGATCAGGTCTTCTTCGATGGCGATGTCGAAGCGGCGGCTCGGCGCCGTGACCTGCCAGCCCTCGGCGGTAGCAACCACGTCCATGCCCAGCGCGCGCAGGATGCGCTCGACTTCGGCATCGTCGATGCTGATGCCGAGCACGCGGGTGATGCGGGCGCGGCGCAGCACGATGGTCGCCGGCTGCGGCAGATCGGCTTCACGCACGGCCTCGGTGACCGGTGCCGGGGTACCGCCGGCCAGGTCCAGCACCAGGCGGGTGGCGTACTCGATCGCGGTGCGCGGCAGCGCCGGATCGACGCCGCGCTCGAAGCGATGGCCGGCATCGGTGTGCAGGCCCAGCTTGCGGCCACGGCCCATGATCGCGGCCGGCGCGAAGTGCGCGGCTTCCAGGAACACGGCGGTGGTCGCGTCGGTGACGCGGGTGTCGAAGCCGCCCATCAGGCCGGCCAGGCCGACCGCACGGTCAGCATCGGTGACCACCAGGAAGCTGTCGTCCAGCGCAGCATCGCGGCCGTCCAGCAGCTTCAGCGTCTCGCCCGCGCGCGAACGGCGCACGGCGATGCTGCCCTGCAGGGTGCCCAGGTCGTAGGCGTGCATCGGCTGGCCCAGCTCCAGCATCACGTACTGGGTGATGTCGACCAGCAGCGAGACCGGACGCACGCCGCTGCGGCGCAGGCGCTCGGCCATCCACAGCGGGGTCCTGGCGGCAGCATTGACGCCTTCGATGACACGGCCCAGGTAACGCGGCGCTTCGGCGCCGGCGTCGAGCTGGATCGACAGTTCGCGGTTGCCAACCGGCACGATGGCATCGGCGGCGAAATCCAGCACTTCACTGCGGGTGGCGGCGGCGACGTCGTAGGCGATGCCGCGCAGGCTGAAGCAGTCGGCGCGGTTCGGGGTCAGCTTGATCTCGATGCTGGCGTCCGGCAGGCCCAGGTACTCGACCAGGGTCTGGCCGATCGGGGCATCGTCCGGCAGTTCCAGCAGGCCGGACGCATCGCTGTCCAGGCCCAGCTCCTTGGCCGAGCACAGCATGCCGTTGGACTCGACGCCACGCAGCTTGGCCGGTTTGATCTTCAGCTCGCCGATCTGCGCACCAACCATCGCCAGCGGCGCGACCAGGCCCGGGCGTGCGTTCGGTGCGCCACACACGATCTGCAGCAGTTCGCCCTGCCCGGCATCGACCCTGCACACCTGCAGGCGGTCGGCTTCCGGATGGCGCACGGCTTCAACGATGCGTGCCACGACCACGTGATCGAGGCCTTCGCCAAGCGCGGTTACTTCTTCCACTTCCAGGCCGATGGCGGTCAGCACCGCGCTCAGCTCATCGCGCGAGGCGGAGGTCGGGACGTGGCTGCGCAGCCAGTTTTCGGAGAATTTCATGGTGTCACCCTGGTGGGAGGCGTGCCTCCCGTTGCGGTTTTTGGGGTCGCCCAGCGCATGCGCAAGCAGGCGTCCATCCAGAAAGCAGCCGAGCGTGGCTCGGCTCTACACGGTTGCGGCTTACGCGAACTGCTTCAGGAACCGCACATCGTTCTCGAAGAACGCGCGCAGGTCGTTGACGCCGTAGCGCAGCATCGCAAAGCGCTCCACGCCCATGCCGAAGGCGAAGCCGGTGTAGCGCTCCGGATCGATGCCGACATTGCGCAGCACGTTCGGATGGACCATGCCGCAGCCGAGCACTTCCAGCCAGCGGGTGCTGCCATCGGGCTGCTGCCAGGCGATGTCCACTTCCGCGCCCGGTTCAACGAACGGGAAGTAGCTGGGGCGGAAGCGCATCTCGAAGTCGCGCTCGAAGAACGCGCGCACGAACTCGGCCAGCGTGCCCTTCAGGTCGGCGAAGGTCGAATGCTCGTCGACCAGCAGGCCTTCCACCTGGTGGAACATCGGCGAGTGGGTCTGGTCGCTGTCGCTGCGGTACACCTTGCCGGCGGCGATCATGCGCAGCGGCGGCGCGTGGTCGCCCATGTAGCGCACCTGCACACCGGAGGTATGCGTACGCAGCAGGCGGCCGTCGCCGAAGTAGAAGGTGTCATGCATGGCGCGCGCCGGGTGGTGCGGCGGGAAGTTCAGCGCCTCGAAGTTGTGCCAGTCGTCCTCGATCTCCGGCCCTTCCGACAGCTCGTAGCCCAGCCGGCCGAAGATGCCGGTGATGCGCTCCAGGGTGCGGGTGATCGGGTGCAGGCCGGCACGGTCGCCATTCCGGCCCGGCAGGGTGATGTCGATGGCTTCGGCGGCCAGGCGCGCATCCAGTGCCGCGTCTTCCAGCAGCGCCTTGCGCTCGCCCAGCGCGCGGGTCAGCACGTCGCGGGCCTGGTTGATCGCTTCACCGGCGGCCTTGCGCTCGTCGGCCGGCAGGGCACCGAGCTGCTTGAGCTGCGAGGTGATGCTGCCGCTCTTGCCAAGCAGGGCCACGCGCAGCTGCTCCAGCACGTCGGGGCTCTGTGCGGCGGCCACATCGGCCAGCGCCTGGGTGGTGAGGGATTGGATGTCGCTCATGGGGGGCTGGAACTCCAGTCGATCTGCCATCGCGATGCGCGAAGGGCCGACCCCTGTCGCCACCGCCGTCCCCGCGCTGCCGTCGTGGCCTCGCCGGGACCCAAAAAAGAATGGGGAAGGACTTGCGCCCTTCCCCATGCATTGCCTTGACCTGACACCGTCCGAGTGAACGGTTACGGCATCGGGAAGGACTTATGCCGCCAGCGCGCCCTTGGCCTTTTCGGCCAGCGCAGCAAAACCGGCTGCGTCGTGCACGGCGATGTCAGCCAGGACCTTGCGATCCAGGGTGATGCCGGCCTTCAGCAGACCGTTCATGAAGCGGCTGTAGCTCAGGCCGTTGATGCGGGCAGCCGCATTGATACGGGTGATCCACAGCGAACGGAAGTTGCGCTTCTTCTGCTTACGGCCGATGTAGGCGTACTGCTGTGCCTTGATGACCGCCTGCTTGGCGACGCGGAAGACCTTGCGGCGGGCGTTGTAATAGCCCTTGGCGAGATCCAGGATTTTCTTGTGGCGGCGACGCGCCTGTACGCCACGCTTAACTCGTGCCATTTTTCAGTTCCTCAGAGGTAAGGGAGCATGCGGTCCAGACGGCCTGCGTCTTCTGCACGGACATGGCCCGTCTGACGCAGATTACGCTTACGCTTGGTCGCTTTCTTCGTGAGGATGTGGCTACGGTTGGCGTGGCCGCACTTGTACTTGCCCGAGGCGGTCTTGCGGAAACGCTTGGCCGCTGCCCGGTTGGTCTTGATCTTGGGCATTGCAATGTCCTTGATGGGATATGACCCTGGTTTCTGACTGATCTGGCGGCGGCCTGGGCCGCTCTTTCCGTCCTGCCATGATCGGCGTACGACCCGTCCTGGGTGGGTCGAGCCGGGCATGATACAGGCAAAACCGCCCTGCCACCAGCCCCTGCAACCCTTTACCGGCGATTCACCGGCGTCCTGCAAAAGCAAAGGGACGCCAGCGGCGTCCCCTCACCCTGAACCCTTCAGCCAGGCGCCCCGGAAGGCGGCCCGTCAGGCCTCAGGTCTTCTTCTTCGGCGCGATCATCATGACCATCTGACGCCCTTCCAGGCGCGGACGGGATTCAATGACGATGTCCTCGCCCAGATCGGTCTCGATCCGGTTGGCCATTTCGCGGCCCAGTTCCTGGTGGCTCATTTCACGGCCACGGAAACGGATGTTGACCTTGATCTTGTCACCATCTTCGAGGAACCCGCGCATCTTGCGCAGCTTGATCTGGTAGTCGCCCTCGTCCGTGACCGGACGGAACTTCACTTCCTTGATCTCGACCTGCTTGGTCTTCTTCTTGGCCTCGCTGGCCTTCTTCTGCGCTTCGAACTTGAACTTGCCGAAGTCCATGATCTTGCAGACCGGCGGATCGGCCTGCGGCTGGATCTCGACCAGGTCCAGGCCTTCATCTTCGGCCATGGACAGCGCTTCGTCGCGCGACAACACGCCGATCATTTCTCCGTCACTGCCGATCACGCGGACGCGCGGCACACGGATTTCCTGATTCTTGCGGTTCTGTTTGTTGTCAGGGGTGCTGATATTACGTTCTCCCAAGGGTATCGAACCGGTCCGGGTGCCTGTGCGCCCGGACCGGACCTTTGCTTACGCGCCCTCGGCGTGGAGCCGCTCGATGAAGGCCTGCAGGCTCATGCTGCCCAGGTCTTCGCCAGAACGCGTACGCACCGCCACAGCCCCATTTTCCTTCTCGCGGTCACCGATGACCAGCAGGTAGGGCACGCGCTGCAACGTATGCTCGCGGATTTTATAGCCGATCTTCTCGTTACGCAAATCCGAGCTGACGCGGAAGCCTTGCTCCGCAAGGGTTTTGGTCACGCCCGAGACGTAGTCGGCCTGGGCGTCGGTGATGTTGGCCACCACCACCTGGGTCGGCGCCAGCCAGGCCGGGAACTGGCCGGCATGGTGCTCGATCAGGATGCCCAGGAAGCGCTCCATCGAGCCGACGATGGCGCGGTGCAGCATGACCGGGTGCTTCTTCTGGCTGTTCTCGTCCACGTACTCGGCGCCCAGGCGGCCCGGCATCATGAAGTCCACCTGCATGGTGCCCAGCTGCCAGGTACGGCCGATGGCATCCTTCAGGTGGTACTCGATCTTCGGGCCGTAGAAGGCGCCCTCGCCCGGCAGCTCCTGCCATTCCACGCCACAGGCGGTCAGCGCCGAGCGCAGCGCGCCTTCGGCCTTGTCCCAGGTGGCGTCGTCACCCAGGCGCGATTCCGGGCGCAGCGCGATCTTGATCTGGATCTCGTCGAAACCGAAGTGCTGGTAGACCGCCAGCGCCTGCTGGTGGAAGGCCGTCACTTCCGACTCGATCTGGTTTTCCGTGCAGAACACGTGGCCGTCGTCCTGGGTGAAGCCACGCACGCGCAGGATGCCGTGCAGCGCGCCGGACGGCTCGTTGCGATGGCACGAACCGAACTCACCATAGCGGATCGGCAGGTCGCGGTAGCTGTGCAGGCCCTGGTTGAACACCTGGATGTGGCCCGGGCAGTTCATCGGCTTGACCGCGTACGTGCGCTTCTCCGATTCGGTGAAGAACATGTTGTCCTGGTAGTTGTCCCAGTGACCGGACTTCTTCCACAGGCTCACGTCCAGGATCTGCGGGCAGCGCACTTCGCCATAGCCGCTGTTGCGGTAGACCTTGCGCATGTACTGCTCGACCACCTGCCACAGCGCCCAGCCCTTCGGGTGCCAGAACACCAGGCCCGGTGCTTCTTCCTGCAGGTGGAACAGGTCCTGCTGCTTGCCGATGCGGCGGTGGTCACGCATTTCAGCTTCTTCGATGCGCTTGATGTACGCCTCGAGCTGCTTCTTGTCGGCCCAGGCGGTGCCGTAGATGCGCTGCAGCTGCTCGTTCTGCGCGTCGCCGCGCCAGTAGGCGCCGGAGATGCGGGTCAGCTTGAAGGCCTTCAGGAAGCGCGTGTTCGGCACGTGCGGGCCACGGCACATGTCCACGTATTCCTGGTGGTAGTACATGCCCATCGCCTGGATGTCGTCGGACATGTCCTCGATCAGGCGCAGCTTGTAGTCCTCGCCACGGGCCTTGAAGATCTCGATCACTTCGGCGCGCGGGGTCATCTTCTTGATGACGTCGTAGTCCTGGGCGATCAGCTCGCCCATGCGCTTCTCGATCGCGGCCATGTCGTCCGGGGTGAACGGGCGCTCGGAGTAGATGTCGTAATAGAAGCCTTCGGCGATCACCGGGCCGATCACCATCTTCACGTCCGGGTAGAGCTGCTTGACGGCGTGGCCGACCAGGTGGGCGCAGGAGTGGCGGATGATCTCCACGCCCTCCTCGTCCTTGGCGGTGATGATGCGCAGGCTGGCATCGTGGTCGATGACGTCGCTGGCATCGACCAGCACGCCATCCACGGCACCGGCGATGGTGGCCTTGGCCAGGCCGGCGCCGATCGACTGGGCGACCTCCATGACGCTGACGGGGTTTTCAAATTCGCGGCGGCTGCCGTCGGGAAGAGTAATGTTGATCATCGCAGTGGCTTCGTGCGGGGCCCGCTGGGCGGGCTGGAAAGCGTTCCCGGGGCGGCGCCCGGGCAATAAAAAAGCGCCGCGAGGGCGCCTGGAACACAGGGCCTTCGGGGGCAGGTCAACAGTGGGCGGTGGTAGTGCTCATGTCGCACGCTCGGCCGGCGCTGGGCGCGGGCCACCTTGTTCCAGTCAGGGTTCTACGATGATCTTAAACCAGCGCACCGGAAAGCCCAAGGACTACCGTACGGTCGGCTGAATGTGCCTCGCTGGCGGCGTGAAATTGCAATGATTACCATGTCGGCGCAGGCCGCTCCGTGCCAGCCTGCCCGCTTTCCCCCAGGACCCCGTGATGCGCCACCCGCTCCGACCGGCTTCCGCCGGCCCCGCCCGTGCCCCGCGTTCGCCGGCCCGCTGCCGCGCCGGCCGCCCGCAATGATCGGCCTTTCCACGCTCGGCTTCTGCAGCCTGGGCATGCTGGCAGCGATGTTCTCGGCGCTGGCCTTCTATGCCGCTTCGCCGCATTGCCGCTGGCCGCGCCTGCGCCGCGCCGGCCGCCTGGGCCGCCAGATCGGCCTGGTCGCCGCTGCCGCCGCGCTGTGGCTGTGGATGGCCGAGCTCGGCTTTGCCGCCGGCCTGGTGGCGATGTTGTGCACCTGGATGCTGGCCGCGATGCTGTTGCCGGCGCTGGCCGCCTGGCACCGTCCCGGCACGGAGTCGCCCTGATGTGGCCGCGCGCCTTCGCTGGCGTCGTGGCCGGCTTCTTCCTGGCCGCAGCCGCGACCGGCCTGCTGGCATGGGTACCGCCCGGCCCCTGGCAGCGGGCGCTGGTGCCGACCCTGATCGCTTTCATCCCGCTGTGGATGCTGGCCGCCCTGTGGGCGTTCAGTTTCCGCAGCGCGCTGCGCGCTTGGCTGGTGCTGGGTGGCAGCGCCGCTGCCGGCTTCGCCATGCTCGGGCTGCTGCGCCTGACCGGCGCGGTGCAATGAGACCTCTCCCATGAAGTTCAGTTCGCAGACCCTGCGCACGTTCACCACCCTGCATACCTGGGTCGGCCTGGTGGCCGGCTTCGGCCTGTTCGTGGCCTTCTACGCAGGTGCGCTGACCCTGTTCCATCACGACCTGCCACTGTGGCAGACCCCGGGAGCCGCCACCGCACTGCCCGCCGGGCTGGACGATGCGCAGTACCTGCTGGAAGACGTGCTGGCTGCGCATCCGGAGGCACGCCGCCACGTCGGCATGACCTTCCCCGGCGCCGAACACCCGCAGCCGCTTGCGTACTGGCAGGCCGATGACGGCAGCTGGCGCTATGCCTGGCCCGGCCAGATCGCCGGCAGCCCCACACCACCGCAGACCGGACTGGCCGAACTGGTCAACGAGCTCCATTACAGCCTCGGCCTGCCCGTGGCCGGGATCTACGTGATGGGCATTGTCAGCCTGCTGTACAGCATGGCACTGCTCAGCGGCCTGGTGATCCATCTGCCGAAGCTGCTCGGCGACCTGTTCGCGCTGCGTCCGGGCCGCAACCTGAAGCAGCTGTGGCAGGACGCGCACAACGTGATCGGCGTGCTCAGCCTGCCTTTCCACCTGATGTTCGCGGTGACCGGTGCCCTGCTCTGCCTGGTGTTCGTGCAGATGGCCCTGCTCAACCCGTTGATCTACGACGGCAAGGCGCTGCAGGCGGTGCCGACGGCGATGGACACCGCGCCCGTGCGCGATGCCAGTGGCATTCCGGCACCGCCGGGCAGCCTGCGCGTGCTGCATGCGCGCGCGCTTGAAGTCGCCCGCGCACAGGGCGTGGCCAACTTCGAGCCGGCCTACCTGAAGCTGGCCAATGCCGGCGATGCCAATGCCACCATCGAGATCACCGGCGAATCCACCGGTACGCTCGGCCCGCTTGGCGCGGTGGCGCTGGACGTGGCCACCGGCGACGTTCTGGCCTCGCAGCTGCCGGGCCAGCGCGACGCCAACCACGCCACGCTCAGCGCCGCCTACGCGCTGCACTTCGGCGAATTCGGCAACGGCGTGGTGGTCTGGCTGTACTTCCTGCTCGGCCTTGGCGGTGCGTTCCTGTTCTATTCGGGCAACCTGCTGTGGATCGAGTCGCGGCGCAAGCGTCGCCAGCCGCAGCAGCCGCGCGCCGGGGTGAACATGGCGCGGGCGACGGTCGGCGTGTGCATCGGCCTGTGCGTGGCGATCTCGGTCGCGTTCGTCACCGCGCTGGTGCTGGAGCGGCTGGCGCCGACGGCGGTCGATCGCGGCATCCGCTGGGCCTGCTTCGGCAGTTGGGCGGCCTGTGCGCTGTGGGCCGCGCTGCGACGCCCGGCGCAGGCCGCACGCGAGTTGCTGTGGGCGGCGGCGATCAGTACCGCGCTGGTACCGGTGCTGCACGGCGCACTCAATGGTGACTGGCTCTGGCGCGCCGCCGCGCGTGGCCACTGGCCGCTGTTCTGGGTCGACGCCATCGCGCTGGCCATGGCCTTCGGCTTTGCCCGCCTGGCAGTGGCCAGCCAGCGCCGCGCCCGCAACGGCGATCCCAACAGCGTCTGGGCCAACTGAACCTTCGCCGGGCATGCCCCGGCGCTACCTACCGTTGCGCGCAACGCCCCCTGTAGCGTCGAGCTTGCTCGACAGCTGTTGATTTCGCGCCAAGCACCGTCGAGCAAGCTCGACGCTACCCAAGCAGGATCATGCCTCGCCGGGGTAACGACTCACTTCGATCAGGTTGCCATCCGGGTCGCGGAAATACACCGATTCGATCGGCCCCAGCGCGCCGGTGCGCGCAACCGGCCCCTCCTCCACTGCAACGGACTGCGCCTGCAGGTGGGACAGCACATCGACTGTCGCCATGCGCGTGACCAGGCACAGGTCGGCACTGCCCGGCGTGGGCCGCAGCGCATGCGGCTTCAGCGGAGCACTGGCCGCATGCAGATTGATCTTCTGCTGGCCGAACTGCAGCGCGGTACGACCCGCGCCGAAGCGCACGACCTGCATGCCGAGCACGCGCTGGTAGAAATCACAGCTGCGGTCGATGTCGGCGACGGTGAGGACCAGGTGGTCCAGGCGTTCAAGATGGATCATGCCCGCAGCGTAACGCTGCGGGCGTGGCGATGCTGTGCGGGGTTGGGCCAATGGCGTTGCGGCATTGCGCCGGGCATCGCCTGATGCAGCTCAATCGCCGATGCGCGCCTTCTGCCAGGGGCCCAGCATGGCGTTGAGCAGGCTGGCCTGTTCGTCGTCGCCGGTCAGCTCCCACATGAACACCCCGGCCAGGCCCTGCTCGCGGGCGAACTGCGCACGCAGGCCGATCGAGCGCGGGTCTTCATAGCTGATGAAGATCTTCTGCCAGGCGTTGTACAGCCACGGGCTCTGCGCCTGCGGCTGCCAGTGTTTCGTCCAACCCGGCTGATCGAGATAGCGCGCCTTGATCACCCGCCAGTCGCCGGCATCGGCCGGCGCACTGTAGGACTGGTACAGCCCATCCGCGGCATCGCCGGTGACCTTGAAGCCGCGCCCGTAGAACGGTACGCCCAGCACCAGTTTATCGGCCGGCACGCCGTGCTCGCGGTAGTACTGCACCGCGCCGGCCACGTTGTTCCAGCGCCGCAGCTCCGGGGCCAGCGGATCGGCCGGCACTTCATGCAGCGGCGCATTGAAGGTCGACACCGCCGAGAAACCGGTGCCCATGTCGTAGCTCATCAGGTTGATGAAATCGAACACCTTGGCCAACGCCGGCAGGTCGTAGCTCGCTGCTGGATCGTAGGGGCCATCGGTCTGCAGGCGACCGGCGGCCAGCGCGGCGGTCAGCAGCATCGGCTGTCGCTCCTTGCGCCCGTGCGCGTCGAGTGCCACGCGGAACGCCTGCGCGAGCCGGGTCAGGTTGGCGCGATCCTGCGGGCGGTGCGCCAGCTCCTTCGGTCCGCCACTGACCGGGAACTCCCAGTCGATGTCCACGCCATCGAAGCTGCCGGCATGACGGTCGAAAAACAGCGCCATGCACGAGTCGACCAGGCGCTTGCGGCTGGCCTCGGTCAGCGCTGCATCGGAGAATCCACCTGCGCCCCATCCGCCAATTGAGATCAGCGTGCGCAGATGCGGGTGCGCCTTCTTCAGCTCGGCCAGCGCAGCAAAATTCTTCGGCGCTTCGGCGCCGACCGTGCAGCGGCCGTCCTCGATGGTGGAGAACGCGTAGAACAGGTGGGTGAGGCGCTCGGCCGGAATGCTCGACACCGGGTAGCGCGCGGCCGAACCGCCGGGGTAGTAGGCACCGAAGATCGGCGGCTGTGCGGGCGCGGCATGCGAGGCAATGGGCAGGGCGCCGGCAATCAGCACGGCAAGGACGGCCACAGTCTGGCGGAACATGGGATCTCCCGGTTCGAAGGCGCCGCCACGTTAGCAAACGGATGGGGCTGCGGGATGGTTGTCGCGGCATGTCGTCCAGTGGACAGGTGCGATCCGCGCAACCGCGACAGAACGATGGCCGCGTAGCGCCTCTCATGCACTGCAGCAGGACATGCAACGACCTGGATGCGCGGTTCTTCATAACAGCGAGGCAAAGAAAAAGCGGGCCGAAGCCCGCTTTTTCAATTCAGCGATTCCAGAAGCGTGTCAACCAAGGTTGACACCTACCGTAATCGACCGGAGGTCGATTACTCGGCGCTGGCGGCGTCGCCTTCTTCCACGGCCTTCATCGACAGGCGGATACGGCCCTGCTTGTCGACTTCCAGCACCTTGACCTTGACCACATCGCCTTCCTTCAGCACGTCGCCGACCTTCTCGACGCGATCGCTGGAGATCTGCGACACGTGGACCAGACCGTCCTTGCCCGGCAGGATGGTGACGAACGCACCGAAGTCCATGATCTTGGCGACCTTGCCTTCATAGATGCGGCCCGGTTCGACGTCCGAGGTGATCTGCTCGATGCGGGCCTTGGCGGCCTGCGCAGCGATGGCGTTGACCGAAGCGATGACGATGGTGCCGTCGTCCTGGATGTCGATCTGGGTGCCGGTTTCCTTGGTGATGGCCTGGATGGTCGAACCACCCTTGCCGATCACTTCGCGGATCTTGTCCGGGTGGATCTTGATGGTCAGCAGGCGCGGCGCGTAGTCCGACAGCTCTTCACGCGGAGCGGTCAGGCCGTGGGCCATTTCGCCCAGGATGTGCAGACGGCCAGCCTTGGCCTGCTGCAGGGCCTGCTTCATGATCTCTTCGGTGATGCCTTCGATCTTGATGTCCATCTGCAGGGCGGAAATGCCCTCAGCGGTACCGGCGACCTTGAAGTCCATGTCGCCCAGGTGATCTTCGTCACCCAGGATGTCGGACAGGACGACGAAGCGCTCGCCTTCCTTGACCAGGCCCATGGCGATACCGGCCACCGGAGCCTTCACCGGCACGCCGGCGTCCATCAGGGCCAGCGACGAGCCGCAGACCGAGGCCATCGACGAGGAACCGTTCGACTCGGTGATTTCCGAGACGACACGGATGGTGTACGGGAAGGCTTCCAGCGACGGCATGACAGCCAGCACGCCGCGCTTGGCCAGGCGACCGTGGCCGATTTCGCGGCGCTTCGGGCCCATCATGCGGCCGCACTCACCCACCGAGAACGGGGGGAAGTTGTAGTGGAACAGGAAGTTTTCCTTGTACTCACCGGCAACGGCGTCGATGACCTGGCCGTCACGGGCGGTGCCCAGGGTGATGGTCACAATGGCCTGGGTTTCGCCACGGGTGAACAGCGAGGAACCGTGGGTACGCGGCAGCACGCCGGTCTTCACGGCGATCGGGCGGACGGTGTCCAGCGCACGGCCGTCGATACGGACCTTGGTGTCCAGCACCGAGTCACGCATGGTGCGGTATTCCAGCTCGCCGAATTCCTTCGACAGCTCGGCCGGGTTCCAGCCTTCGGCAGCCATGCGGCCAGCCAGGGTTTCGAACACGTCCTTCTTGATTGCCGAGATGGCGTCGCGGCGCTGCAGCTTGTCACGCACCTGGAAGGCTTCGCCCAGACGCGGGCCGATGGCTTCCTTCAGGGCGGAGATCAGCGCGTCGTTCTTGGCCGGGGCTTCCCAGGTCGACGGCTTGGTGCCGGCTTCGACGGTCAGCTCGTTGATCGCGTTGATGACCTTCTGCATTTCGCGGTGACCGAAGGTCACGGCGCCCAGCATCACTTCTTCGGACAGCAGCGCGGCTTCGGATTCAACCATCAGCACGGCGTTGGAGGTACCGGCGACGACCAGTTCCAGCTGCGAGTCAGCCAGTTCGCTGACGGTCGGGTTCAGGATGTACTCGCCGTTCTTGTAACCGACCTTGGCAGCGCCGATCGGACCCATGAACGGGGTGCCGGCCAGGGCCAGGGCAGCGGAGGCACCGATCAGGGCCGGGATGTCGCCGTCCACGTCCGGGTTCAACGACATGACCGTGGCGATGATCTGCACTTCGTTCTTGTAGTCTTCCGGGAACAGCGGACGGATCGGACGGTCGATCAGACGCGAGATCAGGGTTTCCTTCTCGGTCGCACGGCCTTCACGCTTGAAGAAACCACCCGGGATACGGCCGCCGGCGTAGAACTTTTCCTGATAATCGACGGTCAGCGGGAAGAAGTCCTGGCCTTCGCGCGCGCTCTTGGCGGCGACGGCGGTGACCAGCAGTACGGTGTCGTCCATCTTGACGATGACGGCGCCGCTGGCCTGACGGGCGACTTCGCCGGTCTCAAGCGTGACGGTGTGCTTGCCGTACTGG
The DNA here is from genome assembly GCF_059371575.1 of Stenotrophomonas sp. YJH_SMC_4. Classification (NCBI taxonomy): domain Bacteria; kingdom Pseudomonadati; phylum Pseudomonadota; class Gammaproteobacteria; order Lysobacterales; family Lysobacteraceae; genus Stenotrophomonas; species Stenotrophomonas sp. YJH_SMC_4. Next base: position 83,084 of record NZ_JCAFUR010000005.1, on the reverse strand, counting down.
AAGGTTTTGGTGATTTTTGCCACGGAGGGTGTCCTTGGGGATGCTGTCTGCGAATTTGGACCGTCGGCGACCCTTGCCGCCAGCGGGTGGCCGGATCGTTCCGGCCTGAATCGGGGATTGCGGTACTACAAAACAAAACCGCGGCGCATCGCTGCGCCGCGGGGGATTCGTTGCTTAGCGACGCAGGCCAAGCTTCTCGATCAGGGCCTTGTAGCGCTCGACGTCCTTCTTCTTCAGGTAGTCGAGCAGGCTGCGACGGCGGTTGACCATCTGCAGCAGGCCGCGGCGGCTGTGGTGGTCCTTCTTGTGGGTCTTGAAGTGGCCGGTCAGCAGTTCGATGCGGGCGGTCAGCAGCGCAACCTGGACTTCCGGGGAGCCGGTGTCAGCCGAGCTGCGCTTGTTGTCTTCAATGACCTTCTGGGTGTCGATCGACATTTCTTTTTCTCTGTGATGCGTGGCCGGCAGGAACGCGCTTCGCGCACCGCCAGGCTCGCCGTGGACTACGAGGATGAAACCTGCGCCAGGCAGGCTGCCGGAAAACGGCCGCGAAATTGTAACGGTCGGGGGCTTCCGGGACAAGGACCGGGGCTGAACCGCCCGGGCCCGGTCAGAGGTTGAAACGACGCTGCGGGGCCAGCAGGCCGCTTTCGTCGACCTGGCCCAGGCCCTGGACAGCGTCGTCCGGACCAAACACCGCCACCAGGCCACGCGGCCAGGACAGATCGCGCTGGCGCTGGCCGACGCAGAAGCGGTGGGCCTGGTCGGCATCCAGGTCGACCCGCGGGTACTCGGCCAGGCCGGCCGCCAGCGGCAGCAGCAGCGCGTCCATGCCCGCCTCGTCACCCACCTCGACCATCGCCCGCAACTGGTCCAGGGTGACCATCACCGGCTCACGGAACGGCTCGACCCAGAGCCGACGCAGTGCGCTGATGTGGGCACCACAGCCCAGCGCCTCGCCCAGGTCGCGGGCCAGGCTGCGGATGTAGGTGCCGGAGCCGCAGGTCACGCGCAGCCGCAACCGTTCCGGCTGCTGCTCCAGCACCTCGATGGCGTGTACCTGCACCTCGCGTTCGGGCGCTTCGATGACATCGCCGCGGCGGGCCTTCACATACAGCGGCTCACCGCCCTGCTTCAGCGCCGAATAGATCGGGGCACGCTGGCGGATGTTGCCGGTCAGCGCCGCCAGTGCGGCCTGCAGCGCTTCGGCACTGATGGCCGGCACCGGGCGCTGCAGCAGCACCTGGCCTTCGGCATCGTCGGTATCGGTGGTCTGGCCCAGCACGATCTCGGCGTCGTAGGCCTTGGCCGAGCCGAGCAGCAGGCCGGCGATCTTGGTTGCCTCGCCGAAGCACAGCGGCAGCAGGCCGGTGGCCAGCGGGTCAAGGCTGCCGGTGTGCCCCCCTTTCTCTGCGCGGAACAGGCGGCGGGCTACCTGCAGGGCGGCGTTGGAACTCATGCCGGTCGACTTGTCGAGCAGCAGGATGCCATCCAGGCGGCGGAACTGAATTCGGGTCATGGCAGAATTTTGTAGAGTCGAGCCATGCTCGACTGCCGCAGCGCGGTCTGCATCAGACATCGCGCAGCCGGAATGCAACAACGCCGGGCATGCCCGGCGCCACGCGGTTATTCTTCGTCGCTCTCGCGACGCTTCTCCGCGGCCAGCGTATCGGGCAGGTCGCGCAGGATGTTGTCGATGTGCTCACCACGGTCGACCGAGTCGTCGTAGTGGAAATGCAGCTCCGGCACGTAGCGCAGCTTCATCGCGCGTGCCAGGTCCATGCGCAGGCGGTAGCCCAGCTCCTTCAGGCCGGCCACGGCTTCGGCCGAACGTTCCGGCATCAGCGCGGTGACGAACACCTTGGCATGGGCCATGTCGCGGGTGATTTCCACGTCGGACACGCTCACCGAGGGCAACCCATGCTCGCGCACGGCGTTGTGCACCAGGGTGCCGAGTTCACGGCGCAGCTGGGCGGAGACACGGTCGGTTCGATGGAAAGTCTTGGGCACGAGGAGCTCTTCGTTCAGTTGTCGCCCGACCAACGGTCGGGCGCTACCTTTGATTCGATTGTCGCCCGACCAACCGTCGGGCGCTACAGGTCCATGGTGGGGCCCGACCGTTGGTCGGGCCACCTTGCAGCATTACAGGGTGCGCGGCACTTCGATACGCTCGAAGCACTCGATCTGGTCACCCGGCTTGACGTCGTTGTAGGCCTTCACCGCGATACCGCACTCGGTACCGTTGCGGACTTCCTCGACGTTCTCCTTGAAGCGACGCAGCGATTCCAGCTCGCCCTCGAAGATCACCACGCTGTCGCGCAGCACGCGGATCGGCTTGTTGCGCCTGACCACGCCCTCGATGACCATCGAGCCGGCAACGGCGCCCAGCTTGGAGCTGCGGAACACGTCGCGGACCTCGGCGATACCGATGATCTCTTCGCGGATCTCCACGCCCAGCAGACCGGAGGCCACCTGCTTCACCTGATCGATCACGTCATAGATGATCGAGAAGTAGCGCAGGTCCACGCCGTTGGATTCGATGATGCGACGGGCCGAAGCATCCGCACGCACGTTGAAGCCGATGACGGTGGCCTTCGAAGCGGCCGCCGAGTTGGCGTCCGATTCGGTGATGCCGCCCACGCCGGAGTGGATCACGTTGATGCGGATGTCTTCGTTGGACAGCGCCACCAGCGCCTGGCTGAGGGCCTGCACCGAACCCTGCACGTCGGCCTTGATGACCAGGTTGAGGACCTGCTGGCCCTCGCCCTTGCCCAGGGTCGCCATGATGTCTTCCATGCGGCTGCCGGCGGTGGCGACCAGGCGCGATTCACGGCGCTTGGTCTCACGCTGCTGGGCAACGTCCTTGGCCAGACGCTCGTCCTCAACGACCACGAAGTCGTCACCGGCTTCCGGCACGCCGGACAGACCCAGGACCTGCACCGGGATGGACGGGCCGGCGAACTCCGGCTGCTTGCCGGTTTCGTCGAACAGCGCACGCACGCGGCCGTACTGGATGCCGCACACCAGGTAGTCGCCCTTCTTCAGGCGGCCCTGCTGCACCAGCACGGTAGCGACCGGGCCGCGGCCCTTGTCCAGCGACGATTCGATCACCACGCCCGAGGCACGGCCTTCGTCGACGGCCTTCAGTTCCAGCAGTTCTGCCTGGATCGAGATGGCGTCCAGCAGATCGTCGATGCCCAGGCCGGTCTTGGCCGAGATCTCCACCATCTGGGTGTCACCACCGAAATCTTCGGCCACGACCTGCTCGGACAGCAGTTCGTTCTTGACCCGCATCGGGTCGGCGTCGGACTTGTCGATCTTGTTGATCGCCACGATCAGCGGCACACCCGCCGAACGGGCGTGCTGGATCGCTTCCTTGGTCTGCGGCATGACGCCGTCATCGGCGGCCACGACCAGCACCACGATATCGGTCAGCTTGGCGCCGCGGGCACGCATCGAGGTGAAGGCAGCATGGCCCGGGGTATCCAGGAAGCTGATCACGCCCTTCGGCGTATCCACGTGGTAAGCACCGATGTGCTGGGTGATGCCGCCGGCTTCGCCGGTGGCGACCTTGGTGCGGCGGATGTAATCCAGCAGCGAGGTCTTGCCGTGGTCGACGTGGCCCATGATGGTGACCACCGGCGGACGCTGGGTGGCTTCGCCCTGGTTTTCACCGGTCGAGGCCAGCAGTGCGTCCTCGGCGTCGTTGTCGTTGGCACGGATCGCCTTGTGGCCGAGTTCTTCGGTCACCAGCGCGGCGGTGTCGTGGTCGATGGACTGGGTGATGGTGGCCATCACGCCCATCTTGAACAGCGCCTTGACCACCTCGCCGCCCTTCAGCGCGAGCTTCTGCGCCAGGTCGGCCACGGTGATCGTGTCGCCGATCGCCACTTCACGCACCACCGGCGCAGTCGGACGCTCGAAGGCGTGCGGGCCGGCATTGTTGCCACCGCGCGACATGTCGCGACGGCCACCAGCCTGGTTACGGCCACCCGGCCGACCACGGGTGTTGCTGTTGTTGCTGTTGCCACGACGCGCACGGTCGGCAGCCGACAGGTGCATCTGGCCGGCGAAACGGTCGCCCGGGCCACGCTCGTTGCGCGGCGCGCTGCGGTTGTTGCGGTCGTCGTTGCGCGGCGGCGGCGGCGCACTGCGCGGCGCAGCCGGAGCGCCGGCCGGCGTGCGCGGCGGACGCGGCGCGGTTTCATCGATCGGAGCGCGCTTGGGCTTGGCGGCCGCCAGTGCCTCGGCAGCCTTGGCGGCGGCCGCAGCTTCCTCGGCAGCCTTCTTCTCGGCCTCTGCGCGTTCCTTGGCCGCAATCTCTTCCTCACGGGCACGGACGATGGCTTCGTCGCGCAGACGATCCTTCTCGGCCAGGGCCTGCTGTTCGGCGAGGTTGCGGGCGCGCGACTCTTCCAGCTTGCGCAGGATGTCGGCGCGCTCTTCGTCCGGCGTCATGGCGCGCGCACCATCCTTGACGTAGGTGCGCTTCTGGCGCACCTCGACATTCACGGTCGTCTTGCTGCGACCGGAATTGACCGTCACTTCCTGCTGCTTCCGGCGGTTGAGCGTGATCTTCTTTGCAGACTGATCGCTCTCTTCCGGGGCCTGCTCGGGCTTGCCGTGCGAACGACGAAGGAAGCCCAGGAGCTTCACCTTCTCGGAGCTGGTCACGACCTGGTCGGGACCGCTGAACTTCATGCCGGCACCGGCCAGCTGTTCCAGCAGTTTTTCGACCGGCGTGTTGACCAGTTCGGCAAGCTTGCGGATGGTGGTTTGCTGCGACATTCGGATCCTATGATCTTGTGGGCGCCCCCCCGCATCTGGAGGTGGCGCGGATTCTACGCCCTGAGCGGCTCAGGGCCCTGTTCATTGCCGGCTCATTCGCCGCGTTCCAGTCGGGCGATCTCTTCGGCACGGGCGGCCAGGATCAGCGCAGCGGCGCGCGCCTGATCCAGTCCTTCGATGCCGAAGTCCATGACCTCGTCGGCGGCCAGGTCGGACAGGTCCTCGCTGGTACGCACGCCGTGGCCGGCCAGCGCATATGCGGTGGCTTCGTCCATGCCCTTCAGGGACAGCAGGTCCTGCGCCGGCTGGCCGTCTTCAAGGCCTTCTTCGACTGCCAGGGCCTCATTGAGCAGCGCATCGCGGGCACGAGCGCGCAGCTCTTCGACGATGTCTTCGTCGAAACCTTCCACGGCCAGCAGTTCGCCGACCGGGACATATGCGATTTCCTCGACGGTGCCGAAGCCTTCGCTGACCAGGATGCCGGCGATTTCCTCGTCCACTTCCAGCTTGTCCATGAACAGCTGGCGGGCCGAAGCCTGCTCGGCCTCCGACTTGGCGGTGACCTGGTCCTGGGTCATCACGTTGAGCTGCCAGCCGGTCAGGCGGCTGGCCAGGCGCACGTTCTGGCCGCCCTTGCCGATCGCCTGGGCCAGGCGGTCTTCGGCAACGGCCAGGTCCATCGAGTGCTTGTCTTCATCGACGATGATCGACTGCACTTCGGCCGGCGCCATCGCGTTGATGACGAAGTTGGCCGGGTTGTCGTTCCACAGCACGATGTCCACGCGCTCGCCATTGAGCTCGTTGGACACGGCCTGCACGCGCGAACCGCGCATGCCGATGCAGGCACCGATCGGATCGGTGCGCTGGTCGTGGGCGAGCACGGCGATCTTGGCGCGGTCGCCCGGATCACGGGCGCAGGCCTTGATTTCCACCAGGCCCTGGCCGACTTCCGGCACTTCCAGCTTGAACAGCTCGATCATGAATTCCGGGGCGGCGCGGCTGATGAACAGCTGCGGGCCACGGGGTTCCGAACGGACTTCGGCCAGGTAGCCGCGCACGCGGTCACCAGCGCGCAGCACGTCGCGCGGAATGCCCTTGTCCTTCGGAATGAAGCCTTCGGCGTTGCCACCGAGGTCGACATAGATGTTGCCGCGCTCGGCGCGCTTGACCACACCGGTGATCAGTTCGCCGACGCGATCCTTCCACGCATCCACGACCTGCTGGCGCTCGGCTTCGCGCACGCGCTGGACGATGACCTGCTTGGCGGCCTGGGCGGCGATGCGGCCGAAGTCCGGGTTCTCGATCTGCTCTTCGATGTAGTCGCCGACGTCCACGCCTTCGGCTTCGTCGACGGCGTCCATCAGGCGGATCTGGCGGTCCGGCGATTCCATGACCACGTCGTCGGCCACCACTTCCCAGCGGCGGAAGGTTTCGTAGCTGCCATCCTTGTGGTCGATGACCACGCGGGTCAGCACTTCCTCGTCGGGATAGCGCTTCTTCGCTGCCGAGGCCAGGGCGGCCTCGATGGCATCGAAGATCACTTCACGCGGCACGCCCTTCTCGTTGGCGACCGCGTCGACTACCAGCAACAGTTCCTTGCTCATTGGCTCACTCCGCGCGCGGCTTCTTTGCCGCCGGCTCGTTGGAAGAAGAATTCGTGTTCGGCTTCGGACGCTTCGGCGCCGGACCGGTCGGCTTGCTCGGGGCCAGCCCCAGCGCCACCCAGTCGGGCATGATCCGTGCCTTGTCGATATTGTCGGCCGACACCACCACTTCGGTCTTGTCGACGATGAAGGTGATGGTGCCTGCAGCCTCGTCGGTTGCCTCGATACGGCCCTGCAGGCGACGACGGTTGTCCTGCGGCAGCTTCAGCGTGACCTTGGCCGATTCCCCCTGGTGGCGAGCGAACTGCTCCAGGTTGAACAGCGGGCGATCCACGCCCGGCGAGGACACTTCCAGCGTGTAATTGCCGCTGATCGGGTCTTCGACGTCCAGCTGCGCCGACACTTCGCGACTGACCCGCTCACAGTCGTCGACATTGATGATGCGCTCGGGCTGTTCAGCCAGCGGCACGTCGATGTAAAGGCGCAGGGTCGCACCGCCGGGGGCCGGCAGATACTCAACGCCCAGCAGCTCCAGGCCCAGCGACACAACGGTCGGGGCGAGCAGATTCGCGATGTCGGTTGCCTTGTCGCTCACAGCCTGCCTTGATCTCTTGGTTGGGTGCCGGCTTTGGCCGGCGTGAAAACATGACGCCCCGGAAACGACAAAGGGCCCGCTGGGCCCCTTTTCCGGAAAGACTCCGGTGACTGGATTCCGGTTGCAACCTGCAGTGCCTGCCGGTTGCGGCCCTCCTTCCGGGTCCGGACTCCCGCCGGGAGGCCGCCTTCAGGGGTACTGCTAGGCCGCTGATGATAGCGGCTGCACCGCGCTGGTGCAAGGTGCGGACCTGGGGTCAGATCCCTTTCCCGCGGAAAAGGGATCTGACCCCGATCACGCAGAAACGACGCAGCCACCCAAAGAAAAACGCCTTCGAAGCAGGACTTCGAAGGCGATCTCTTTACTTGGTAGCGGGGGCAGGATTTGAACCTGCGACCTTCGGGTTATGAGCCCGACGAGCTGCCAGACTGCTCCACCCCGCATCAGAAGCGGAATTATGAGCGTTGGCTCCAAAAAATGCAAGCTTTCCCTCATTCATCAAACCGGTTGGCGCCGATCTGAAGTTGGTAGCGGGGGCAGGATTTGAACCTGCGACCTTCGGGTTATGAGCCCGACGAGCTGCCAGACTGCTCCACCCCGCACCGGAAGTGTTTGAACTGCTGCCCTGCTCTCTTTCGAGGAGGGCTACCGCAACGATGTTCTGGCTGAACCGCTGCAGTGACAACTCAGGCTGCGCATATTACACGAATCGCGCAGCTTTGTGTCAACTTTTATGCAAGATGCGCAAATGCCTGCTGGCACCAGACCATGATCGGGTTCCAGGCCAGGCCCAGCGCCAGCAGCGCCAGCGCGTTCACGCCCAGCACCAGGCCCAGCACGCGGTCGTTGCTGCGCGGCATGGCCTCGCCCACCGGCTCATCGAAGTACATGACCTTGATGACGCGCAGGTAGTAGAAGCAGCCGACCACGGCACACAGCACGCCGAGGATGGCCAGCCACAGCAGGCCCCCGTTGACGGCCGCGCCCAGCACCGCCAGCTTGGTCCAGAAGCCCAGGAACGGCGGAATGCCGGCCAGCGACGCCATGATGCACAGCACCAGGCCGGCCATCCACGGGTTGCGGGCATTGAGGCCCTTGAAGTCCTCGATGTTCTCGGCTTCGAAACCGGCACGCGACAGCGCGATGATCGCGCCGAAGGCGGCGGTGGACATGATGGCGTAGGCCAGTGCGTAGAACAGCGCGGCGGCATAGCCCTGCGCGCCACCACCGGCGATGCCCATCAGCAGGAAGCCGATGTGCGAGACGGTGGAGAATGCCAGCATGCGCTTGAGGTTGCTCTGCGCGATGGCCATCAGGTTGCCGATGACCAGCGAGACCGCGGCCAGGCCGGCGATCAGCAGCTGCAGTTCAGTCGACAGCGGACCCACGCCCATTTCCAGCAGGCGGTAGGCCATGCCGAAGGCGGCCAGCTTCGGCGCCGAGCTGATGAACAGCGCGATCGGTGCCGGGGCACCCTGGTACACGTCCGGCAGCCACATGTGGAACGGTGCGGCACCCAGCTTGAAGGCGACGCCGGCGATCATGAACACCGCACCGGTGATCAGCAGCACGCGCTCTTCCGAGTGCGGGATGGCGTCACGGATGACGTCCAGGTGCAGGCTGCCGGTGGCGCCGTAGATCAGCGACATGCCGTACAGCAGCAGGCCCGAGGCCAGCGAACCCAGCACGATGTACTTCATCGCCGCTTCCGAGGCCAGACCGTTCTCACGGTTGCTGGCAACCAGTGCGTAGGAGCACAGCGCCAGCAGTTCCAGGCCCAGGTAGACCATCAGCAGGCTGCCGGCCGAGACCAGAATCATCATGCCGGCGGTGCCGAACAGGATCAGCACCGGGATCTCGCCCTGGAACAGGTTGCGGTCACGCAGGTAGCGCCAGCCGTAGACCAGGGTCAGGCCGCTGAGCAGCACGATCCCGGTCTTCATCACGTCCGCGGCGGTATCGCGCACGAACATGCCATGGAAGACCTCGCCCTGCCCGCCCACGCCGGTGGCCAGCATGAACAGCACCACGGCCAGCGCAGCGAGCGAGAACAGGTGGGTGACGATCTTGTTCCGGTTGCTGACGAACAGGTCGAGGATCATCAGGGCGAAGGCGCTGCCGATCAGCACCAGCTCGGGAGCGAGCGGTGGCAGGTCAGCGGCGGTCAATGGCAGCAGCGGCGAGGTGGTCATCATCAAATCCTGGAATTACAGCAGCTTGCTGGATGCGATCTGCATCGCCAGCTTCGCGATCGAGGGCTCCATCAGGTCGGTCAGCGGCTTGGGGTAGATGCCCAGGGCCAGCACGCCGATGGCGAACACGCCCAGCACCAGCCATTCGCGGCCGTTGATGTCCTTCAGTTCGGCCACGTGGCTGTTGGCCACTTCGCCGAAGAAGATGCGCTTGTACAGCCACAGGGTGTAGGCGGCGCCGATGATCAGGGTGGTGGCCGCGCCCAGTGCGATCCACGGATTACGCTGGAAGGCCGACAGGATGACCATGAACTCGCCGACGAAACCGCTGGTGCCCGGCAGGCCCGCATTGGCCATGAAGAACAGCATGGCGAAGGTGGCGAACCACGGCATCACGTTGACCACGCCGCCGTAATCGGCGATGCGGCGGCTGTGCATGCGGTCGTACAGCACGCCGACACAGGAGAACATCGCACCGGACACGAAGCCGTGCGAGATCATCTGCACCATGGCGCCCTGCAGGCCCAGGCGGGCAGCATCGGCGTTGCCGGCTTCACGCACCAGCCACAGGGCGATGAAGGTGCCCAGGGTGACGAAGCCCATGTGCGCGATCGACGAGTAGGCGATCAGCTTCTTCATGTCGTCCTGCACCAGGGCGACCAGGCCGACGTAGATCACCGCGATCAGCGACAGCGCGATCACCAGCCAGGCCCATTCCTGCGACGCGTCCGGGACGATCGGCAGGTTGAAGCGCAGGAAGCCGTAGCCACCGATCTTCAGGGCGATGGCGGCCAGGATCACCGAACCGGCGGTCGGCGCTTCCACGTGGGCGTCCGGCAGCCAGGTGTGGACCGGGAACATCGGCACCTTGACCGCGAAGGCGATCAGGAAGGCGAAGAAGATCCAGGTCTGTTCCTTGGCCGACAGCGGCAGCGCGTACAGGTCGGCCAGCTGGAAGCTGCCGCCCTTCATGTACAGGTAGATCAGCGCCACCAGCATCAGCACCGAGCCGAGGAAGGTGTACAGGAAGAACTTCAGTGCTGCGTAGATGCGGCGCGGGCCACCCCAGACACCGATGATCAGGAACATCGGGATCAGCATGGCTTCGAAGAACACGTAGAACAGCATCGCGTCCGTCGCGGCGAAGATGCCGACGGTGACGCCTTCCAGGATCAGGAAGGCCGCCACGTACTGGTTAACGCGCTTGTCGATGGCGCTCCAGGCGCCGATCAGGGCAAGCACGCTGACCAGGGTCGTCAGCAGGATCAGCGCCACGGCAATGCCGTCCACGCCCAGGTTGTAGCCGATCTTGTACGCCGGGATCCAGGCATGGGTCTCGACGAACTGCAGGCCGTCGATGCCCGCGTTGTAGCCGCTCAGCAGCGAGAGGCTTGCAACGAAGGTGAGCACCGCGACGCCCAGCGACGCCCAGCGGGCAGTCTGTGCATCACGGATCGCAAGGATCAGGGCGCCACCGATGATCGGCAGCCAGATGAGGACACTGAGTAGAGGCCAGTTCGACACGTCTTCTTATTCCGTACAGGTCATCAACGCAGGTAATGCATCAGCACGCCCAGCAGGGCAATCAGGCCGATGATCATCGCGAAGGCGTAGTGATAGAGGAAACCGGATTGGGTACGACGCAGCACGCCGGCTGCAACGTCCACAACACGTGCCGAGAGATTGACCACACCGTCGACGATGTTGCTGTCGATCCAGCGCGAGACCTTGCCCAGCTTGACGCTGCCACCGGCAAAGCCATCGATCCACAGCTTGTCGAAGCCGTACTTGTTTTCCAGCACCGAAACGATCGGGGCGAAGGTCTTGCGTGCCTTGCCCGAGAGGTCCGGCTTCCACAGGTAGAACAGCGCAGCCAGCAGGAAGCCCGCCAGGGTCAGCCAGAACGGCGGCAGCATCATGCCGTGCAGCGCGAACGCGACCGGGCCATGGAACTCTTCACCCAGGAACGCGACGGTGTTCTTGGCCGGATCGTAGAAGTCGACGATGCCGGTGAAGAACGTCTGTGCCTGGCCCTTGATCGCCTCGTGCGCATGGTGGCCGGCCCAGTCGGTGCCGTGCAGCATCGGACCGATGCTGAAGAAACCGATGGCGATCGACGGGATGGCCAGCAGGATCAGCGGCAGGGTCACCACCCACGGGGTTTCATGCGGCTCATGCGGACCGTGGCCATGGCCGTGGTCGTCATGGGCATCGCCATGGTGGGCATCGGCGGCGTGGTGATCGTCATGGCCGTGGCCATGATCGTCGTGCGCGTCGCGGAAACGCTCCTTGCCGTGGAAGGTCATGAACAGCAGTCGGAAGCTGTAGAAGCTGGTCACCAGCACGCCACCCAGCACCGCCCAGTAGCCATAGGTCGCCACCCAGCTGTTCTGCATGTGGGCGTGGATCTCGGCCGCCTCGATGATCGTGTCCTTCGAGTAGAAGCCGGAGAAGAACGGCGTACCAACCAGGGCCAGCGTACCGATCCACATGGTGATGAAGGTGATCGGCATGTACTTGCGCAGGCCGCCCATCTTGCGCATGTCCTGCTCGTGGTGCATCGCGATGATGACCGAGCCGGCGCCCAGGAACAGCAGGGCCTTGAAGAAGGCGTGGGTCATCAGGTGGAACACGGCGGCCGAGTAGGCCGACACGCCCAGGGCGACGGTCATGTAGCCCAGCTGCGACAGCGTGGAGTACGCGACGACGCGCTTGATGTCGTTCTGCACGATGCCGATCAGGCCGGTGAAGAACGCGGTGGTGGCACCGATGAACAGCACGAAGTTCAGCGCCGTCTGCGACAGCTCGAACAGCGGCGACATGCGGGTGACCATGAAGATACCGGCGGTCACCATCGTCGCGGCGTGGATCAGTGCCGAGATCGGGGTCGGGCCTTCCATCGAGTCCGGCAGCCACACGTGCAGCGGGACCTGGGCCGACTTGCCCATGGCGCCGATGAACAGGCAGATGCAGATGACGGTGGCGATCGACCAGATCACCGGCTCGTTCAGCAGCTGCATGCCCAGGATCGTGCCGTCCCAGATCTGCAGCTGGGCGCGCGGGTCAGCCAGCATGCCGGCCTGCGAGAACACCTGCGAATAGTCCAGGGTGCCGAACACCCACAGCACGCCGGCGATGCCCAGCAGGAAGCCGAAGTCACCGACGCGGTTGACCAGGAACGCCTTCATGTTGGCGAAGATCGCGGTCGGGCGCTTGAACCAGAAGCCGATCAGCAGGTACGACACCAGGCCCACCGCTTCCCAGCCGAAGAACAGCTGCAGGAAGTTGTTGCTCATCACCAGGGTGAGCATCGAGAAGGTGAACAGCGAGATGTAGCTGAAGAACCGCTGGTAGCCCGGGTCGTCCTGCATGTAGCCGATCGTGTAGATGTGGACCAGCAGCGATACGAAGGTCACCACCACCATCATCATCGCGGTCAGCTTGTCGACCATGAAGCCGACGTGCGCCGAATACTGGCCGACTTCGAAGAACGTGTAGATGTTCTGGTTGAACGGCTGCGCGCCGCCCCACATCAGCTGGTAGAACGTGTACATCGACAGGCCGCAGGCTACCGCGACGCCGAGGATGGTGATGGTCTGCGCGCCGAAGCGCTTGACCTGGCGACCGAACAGGCCGGCGATGATGCTGCCGAACAGCGGTGCAAGCACCACTGCGATCAACAGACTCTTGGAGAGAGTGATTTCCATCTGTGGATCAGCCCTTCAACGAATCGACTTCGCCGACATTGATCGTGCGGCGGGTACGGAACAGGGTCACCAGGATCGCCAGGCCGATGGCGGCTTCCGCGGCGGCGACGGTCAGGATGAAGAACACGAACAGCTGGCCGGACGGATCGCCCAGCTGACGCGAGAAGCCGACGAAATTGATGTTCACCGACAGCAGCATCAGCTCGATCGACATCAGCAGGACAATGACGTTCTTCCGGTTGAGGAAGATGCCGGCCAGGCTGATGGCGAACAGCACCGCGCCAAGCGCAAGCATGTGGCCAAGGGTAATCACGGCTGGGTCTCCTCGCCGGTGGCCGGCTTGCTGTTGCTGTGCACGACCGGTGCTTCGGCGCCCATCTTGACCATGCGCAGGCGCTGGCCGGCCTTGACCATGGTCTGCTCACCCGGGTTCTGGCTCTTCACGCCGGTACGGCGACGCAGGGTCAGCATCACGGCGGCGACCACGGCCACGGTCAGGATGACGGCGGCGAACTCGAACGGCAGCAGGTATTCGGTGAACAGCGTGCGCGCCAGCCAGGTGACGTTGGAGCTGTCGGCAGCGACCGCAGCGGCGTTGTCGGCCGGGAACGGAGTGACCGCCCTGCCCTTCACGCCGATCAGGATCAGCATCTGCACCAGCATCGCCACTGCCACGATCAGGCCGACCGGCAGGTAGCGCACCCAGCCCTCACGCATCTTGGTGGGATCGATGTCCAGCATCATCACCACGAACAGGAACAGCACCATCACCGCGCCGACGTAGACCAGCACCAGCGCCACGCCGAGGAACTCGGCGCCCACCAGCAGCCACACGCAGGCAATGGAGAAGAAGGTCAGCACCAGGCACAGCACTGCATGCACCGGGTTGCGCACGCTGATCACCGCACCGGCCGAAACCGTTGCCGCGATGGCGAACACCCAGAAAGCGATATTTACCCAATCCATCTCTCGACCTCAGCGGTAAGCGGCATCGGCGGCACGACGCTCGGCGATCTCGTTTTCGAGACGATCGCCAAGGGCCAGCAGCTGCGGCTTGGTAACGATGTTTTCGCCACGGTTCTCGAAGTGGTACTCGAGGATGTGGGTTTCGACGATCGAGTCCACCGGGCAGCTTTCTTCGCAGAAGCCGCAGAAGATGCACTTGAACAGGTCGATGTCGTAGCGGGTGGTGCGGCGGGTGCCGTCCTCGCGCTTGGCCGAGTCGATGGTGATGGCCAGGGCCGGGCACACCGCTTCGCACAGCTTGCAGGCAATGCAGCGCTCTTCGCCGTTGGGGTAACGGCGCAGCGCGTGCAGGCCACGGAAGCGCGGCGACTGCGGGAACTTCTCCATCGGGTACATCATCGTGTACTTCGGCTTGAAGCTGTACTTCAGCGTCAGCCAGAGGCCCGCCAGCAGTTCGAGCAGCAGCAGGCTCTTGAAGTAATGGGTAATCCTGTTCATCACTTTAGACGCCCTTTTGAATCACGCCGAAGAACACCATGACGGCGGTAACCGCGATCCACAGAATGGCCAGCGGGATGAAGACCTTCCAGCCCAGGCGCATGATCTGGTCGTAGCGGAAACGCGGGAAGCTGGCACGGAACCAGATGTAGGCACTGGCGAAGAAGAACACCTTGACGAACAGCCACGGTGCACCGCCCTTCCAGATCCAGTCGACCAGCGGCGAGACATCGCCGAAGTTGACCCAGCCCTGGACCGGGCTCAGCCAGCCGCCGAGGAAGAAGATCGAGATCAGGAAGCTGATCAGGATCATGTTCGCGTATTCGGCCAGGAAGAACAGCGCGAAGGCACCGCCGGAGTATTCGACCATGTGGCCGGCGACGATTTCCGATTCGCCTTCCACCACGTCGAACGGCGCGCGGTTGGTTTCAGCCACGCCCGACACCCAGTAGATGACGAACAGCGGGAACAGCGGCAGCAGGAACCAGTCGAAGAAGCCGGAGCTGCCGGCCTGCGCCATCACGATGTTGCTCAGGTTCAGGCTGCCAGCGGCGATCATCACGCCGACCAGGGCGAAGCCCATGGCGATTTCGTAGCTGATCATCTGCGCCGAGGCGCGCATGGCACCCAGGAACGCGTACTTCGAGTTGGACGCCCAACCGGCCAGGATGATGCCGTAGATGCCCAGCGAGGTCATCGCCAGCAGGTACAGCAGGCCGGCGTTGGCATTGGACAGCACGATCTGCGAATCGAAGGGGACCACCGACCAGGCCGCGAAGGCCGGGGCCAGGGTGATCAGCGGTGCCAGCAGGTAGATCGCCTTGTTGGCGCTGCTCGGCTGGACCACTTCCTTGAACAGCAGCTTGAAGACGTCGGCGAAGGCCTGGAAGATGCCCATGCCCACGTACATCGGGCCGTGGCGGACGTGCATCCAGCCGATCAGCTTGCGTTCCCAGACCACGTAGAAGGCCACCGAGATGATCACCGGAACGGTGATCACCAGGATCTTCAGGATGATCCAGATCAGCGCGCCGATGTCACCGAGGCCAAGCAGCCACTGGTGCAGCGGGTCGACCGCGTTCAACAGCAATTCGTTCATGCAGCCACCACCGTTACGCGAGCAGCACCCAGCGGCGCGGTCGCGCCGTGGCCCGATTCAATCCAGACCGAACCCGCAGCGACGCGGGCGTCGACCACCACCGGCAGGGTGGCCTTGCCGGCATCGGTGCCGACCTTGGCCATCTGCCCTTCCTGCAGCTGCAGGCGAGCGGCATCTTCAGCGTTCAGCACGATGCGCGGGGCGTTGTTGAGCGGATGCGACTGCAGTGCCGGGGCGCGACGGACCACCGCATCGGTGCGGTAGATCGCGGCGGTCGAAGCCACTTCCAGGCCTTCGCCGGCAATCACCGGCTGCGCCGAAGCGGCAACGGTGACCGACACCGGGGCCAGGCTGGCACGCAGGCCGGCCAGGTCGGTGAAGTCGAAACCGGCCAGCGCCATGTCGCCGCCCAGTGCGCGCAGCACGCGCCAGCCTTCACGGGCCTCGCCCGGCAGCTTGCCGCCGGCACGGGCCGACTGCTCGCGACCATCGAGATTGGTCAGGGTGGCGTCGATTTCCGGCAGCGCACCGATCGGCAGGATCACGTCGGCGACGTCGCGGGTCGAGGCACAGGCGAACTGGCTGAAGGCCACCACCTGGGCACCGGCCAGCGCCTTGCGCGCGGCAGGTGCATCGGCGAAATCCAGGCCCGGCTCCAGGCCGTACACCACGTAGGCCTGGCGCGGCTGCGCCAGCATCGCGGCGACGTCCTTGCCGGCCGGCAGCACGCCGGCGCGGGTCAGGCCCACGGCGTTGGCGCCCTGCGGGATGCGGCACAGCTTGGCACCGGTGGCGGCGGCGAAGTCACGCGCGGCGGCGCGGATGGCGGCAGCCTGCGGGTGGTTTTCGGCGATGCCACCAACGATCAGCACGGTGTTGTTGCCGCCCTGCACCGCCGAACGCAGCTCGGCGTTGGCCAGCGCGTCGACGAACTTCGACGGTGCAACGATCTGCTTGCCGGCAATGCTGAAGGCGAAGTCGAAGTCCACCGGATTGACGACGTGGATCTTCGCGCCCTTGATGGTCTGCGCCTTGCGCAGGCGGGCGTGCAGCAGCGGCAGTTCGTGGCGGATGTTGCTGCCCAGAACGACGATGCGGTCGGCGCCTTCGATTTCGGCCAGCGGCAGGCCGAACACTTCGGCGGTTGCAGCGTCGGAGAAATCACGGTTGTTGATGCGGTGGTCGATGTTGCTCGAGCCCAGGCCCTTGGCCAGGCGGGCCAGCAGCGCGCCTTCCTCGTTCGAGGTGGACGGATGCACCAGCACGCCCAGGTTGTCGCCCTGGTTGGCCTTGAGGATCTCGACGGCCGCGGCCAGGCCTTCGGCCCAGCTCACTTCCTTCCACTCGCCATTGACCTTGCGCAGCGGCTTGACCGCACGGTCTTCGCTGTACAGACCCTGGTGCGAGTAGCGGTCACGGTCGGACAGCCAGCACTCGTTCACCGCTTCGTTGTCGCGCGGCACGGTGCGCAGCACTTCGCCGCGACGCACGTGCAGGAACAGGTTCGAACCCATCGCGTCGTGGTAGCCCAGCGACTCGCGCGCGGTCAGTTCCCACGGGCGGGCGCGGAACTGGAACACCTTGTTGGTCAGTGCGCCGACCGGGCAGACGTCGACGACGTTGCCGGACAGTTCGGTGGTCAGCGGCTTGCCGTCGAAGGTACCGATCTGCAGGTTCTCACCGCGGTACATGCCACCCAGTTCGTAGGTACCGGCGACGTCGGCGGTGAAGCGGACGCAGCGGGTGCACTGGATGCAGCGGGTCATCTCGGTGGCGACCAGCGGGCCCATGTCCTCGTCCGGCACCACGCGCTTGCGCTCGTTGAAGCGGCTGACCGAACGGCCATAGCCCAGCGACACGTCCTGCAGCTCGCACTCGCCGCCCTGATCGCAGATCGGGCAGTCGAGGGGGTGGTTGATGAGCAGGAACTCCATCACCGAGCGCTGGAACTTCAGTGCCTTCTCGCTGCGGGTGGCGACCTTCATGCCATCCATCACCGGAGTGGCGCAGGCCGGCGCCGGCTTCGGCGACTTTTCCACGTCCACCAGGCACATGCGGCAGTTGGCGGCGATCGGCAGCTTCTCGTGGTAGCAGAAGCGCGGAATCGAAATGCCGGCCTTGTCGGCCGCCTGGATGATCATCGAACCCTTGGGCACGACCAGCGACTTGCCATCGATTTCGATGGTCACGTGATCCGGTGGCACGTTCGGGTTTACGGGTTGCGCGCTCATGCGGCGGCTGCCTCCACCTTCTTGCCGTCAACCATCGAATGACCGTTGACGATGTAGTACTCGAATTCGTCCCAGAACTGGCGCAGGAAGCCCTGGATGGGCCATGCAGCCGCTTCACCGAACGCACAGATGGTGTGGCCTTCGATCTGGCCGGCCACCGCCTTCAGCTGGTGCAGGTCTTCCATCGTGGCCTTGCCGGCGACGATGCGCTCCAGCACGCGGTGCATCCAGCCGGTGCCCTCACGGCACGGGGTGCACTGGCCACAGGATTCCTTGTGGAAGAACTGGCTGATACGGCAGGCGAACTTGACGCAGCAGACGCTGTCGTCGAGCACCACGATCGCGCCCGAACCCAGGCCGGAGCCCAGTGCACGGATGGTGTCGTAGTCCATCGGCAAGTCCTTCAGCTCGGCCGCGGTCAGCACCGGCATCGACACGCCGCCCGGGATCGCACCCTTCAGCGTGCGGCCCGGACGCAGGCCACCGGCCATTTCCAGCAGGTCGTGGAATTTGGTGCCGAGCGGCACTTCGAAGTTGCCGCCATTCTGCACGCAGCCGGACACCGAGAAGCACTTCGGACCGCCGTTGGCGGTCAGGCTCAGGCCCTTGAACCACTCCGGACCGTTGCGGATGATCGCCGGCACCGAGCCATAGGTTTCGGTGTTGTTGATCGTCGACGGCTTGCCGTACAGGCCGAAATTGGCCGGGAACGGCGGCTTGTAGCGCGGCTGGCCCTTCTTGCCCTCCAGCGATTCCATCAGCGCGGTTTCTTCGCCGCAGATGTACGCGCCGGCGCCCAGCGCGCCGTAGATGTCGATGTCCACGCCGCTGCCGAGGATGTTCTTGCCCAGCCAGCCGTTCGCATAGGCGTCGGCCAGGGCCTGCTCGAAGTGCTCGAACGGCTCGTGGTGGAACTCACCGCGCAGGTAGTTGTAACCCACGGTCGAACCGGTGGCGTAGCAGGCGATCGCCATGCCTTCCACCACCGAATGCGGGTTGTAGCGCAGGATGTCGCGGTCCTTGCAGGTGCCCGGCTCGGATTCGTCCGAGTTGCAGAGGATGTACTTCTGCATGTTGCCCTTGGGCATGAAGGACCACTTCAGGCCGGTCGGGAAGCCTGCGCCACCGCGGCCGCGCAGGCCCGAGGCCTTGACCATCTCGATGACCTGCTCCGGCGGGATCTTCTCTTCGAGGATCTTGCGCAGGGCGGCGTAGCCACCGGTCTTCAGGTAGCTTTCGTACGACCACGGGGTGTCGTAATGCAGGGTGGTGTAGACCACCTGGTGCGGCAGCGGCGCGGGGCCGACTGGACCCTTGGATTCGTGGTGATGTGCCATGCCCTTACTCCAGCCCGTCCAGCAGCTCGTCGACCTTTTCCAGGGTCAGACGCTCATGGTAGTGACCGTTGATGACCATCATCGGCGCGCCACCGCAACCGGCCAGGCACTCTTCCTCGCGCTTGAGGTAGACGCGGCCGTCCGGGGTCGATTCACCGTGCTTGATGCCCAGCTTCTTCTCGCAATGGCGCACGATGTCCTCGGCGCCATTGAGCCAGCAGCTGATGTTGGTGCAGATGGCCACGTTGTTGCGGCCCACCTTCTCGGTCTCGAACATCGAGTAGAAGCTGGCGACCTCGTAGGCCCACACCGGCGGCAGGTCCAGGTACTTGGCCACGCCGGCGATCAGTTCGTCGGTCAGCCAGCCCTGGTTCTGCTCCTGGGCCGCATGCAGGCCCTGCAGCACGGCAGAGCGCTTGCGGTCCGGCGGGAACTTGGACAGCCAGTGATCGATGTGAGCGCGGGTCTTGTCGCTCAGCACCACCATCGGGTCGACGTCGCGCGCCGCCTCGAAATTACCTGTCGCCTTCATCGGCCGACCTCAGCGAAATGCATAACGTGAAATTCCAGAAACTGCGGCGCCGGCTTGCGCCGGCTGCCTGCAGCGGGCGTTGGCGTGGCGGACGGCATTACCGGTCAACCTCGCCGAACACCAGGTCGTAGGTACCGATCATCGCCACCACGTCGGCCAGCATGTGGCCGCGCACGATCGAATCGATCGAGGACAGGTGGGCGAAGCCCGGCGCACGCAGGTGCACGCGGAACGGCTTGTTGGCGCCATCGGAGACCAGGTAGCAGCCGAATTCGCCCTTCGGGGCTTCCACCGCCGAGTAGGTCTCGCCGGCCGGCACGCAGTAGCCTTCGCTGAACAGCTTGAAGTGGTGGATCAGCGCTTCCATGTCGTCCTTCATGTCCTCGCGCCTGGGCGGAGCGACCTTGAAGTTCTTCACCATCACCGGGCCCGGGTTGGCCTTCAGCCACGCCACGCACTGCTTGATGATGCGGTTGGATTCGCGCATTTCGGCAACGCGGACCAGGTAACGGTCGTAGCAGTCGCCTTCCTTGCCCAGCGGGATGTCGAAATCGACGGCATCGTACTTGGCGTACGGGCGCTTCTTGCGCAGGTCCCAGGCCACGCCCGAGCCACGCAGCATCACGCCGGTCATGCCCCACTGGTGCGCCAGTTCCGGCGTCACCACGCCGATGCCGACGGTACGCTGCTTCCAGATACGGTTGTCGGTCAGCAGGGTTTCGTATTCGTCGATGCGCTTGGGGAACTCGACGGTGAAGTTCTCCAGGAAGTCCAGCAGCGAGCCCTCGCGCGAAGCATTGAGCTGCTTCAGCGCCTTGCCCTTGTGCCAGCGCGACTCCTTGTACTTCGGCATGTGGTCCGGCAGGTCGCGGTAGACACCGCCCGGACGGTAGTACGCCGCGTGCATGCGTGCGCCGGAGACTGCTTCATAGCAATCCATCAGCTCTTCGCGCTCGCGGAAGGCGTACAGCATCACCGCCATCGCACCCAGGTCGAGCGCGTTGGAGCCCAGCCACATCAGGTGGTTGAGGATGCGGGTGATCTCGTCGTACATGGTGCGGATGTACTGCGCACGCTCCGGCGCCTCGATGCCCATCAGGGTCTCGATCGCGCGCACGTAGGCGTGCTCGTTGCACATCATCGACACGTAATCCAGTCGATCCATGTAACCGATCGACTGGTTGAACGGCTTGGACTCGGCCAGCTTTTCGGTACCACGGTGCAGCAGACCCACGTGCGGGTCGGCGCGCATGATGGTTTCACCGTCCATTTCCAGGATCAGACGCAGCACACCGTGAGCGGCCGGATGCTGCGGGCCGAAGTTCATGGTGTAGTTGCGGATTTCCTGCCGACTTTCGGCGGCGTTGCTGGCGAATGCTTCGCCGGCCTGGTGTACGTGGCTCACTTCACTGCCTCCTGCGCGCGCTCACCTTCTGCGGTCTGCAGACGGGCGTCGTCGCGGATCACGCGCGGCACGCCGACACGCGGCTCCACCGAGGTGACCGGTTCGTAGATCACGCGCTTCTTTTCTTCGTCGTAGCGGACTTCGACATTGCCGATCAGCGGGAAGTCCTTGCGGAACGGATGGCCGACGAAACCGTAGTCGGTCAGGATCCGGCGCAGGTCCGGGTGGCCTTCGAAGATCACGCCGTACAGGTCGAACGCTTCGCGCTCGAACCAGTTCAGGCCCGGCCAGATGCCGGTCAGCGAGGACACCACCGGCAGTGCTTCGTCAGGGGCGAAGCAGCGCAGGTGCATCATCAGGTTGTGCTGGTACGAGCGCAGCTGGGCGACCACGGCGAAACGCTGGGTCGGCATGTGCTGCGGGCGGGCACCGTCGGCACCGTTTTCCTCGGTGGGGAACTCACCCCACGCGAAACGGCCCTGGGCCTTGCCTTCGACGCCACGGCTGAAGCCCTGCGAGGACACGTCGGCGGTGTCCCATTCGTCGGAGCCATAACCCAGGTAATCGACGCCGCAGAGATCCACGGCCTGCTCGAAACCAAACTCGTCACGCAGCGCCAGGGCGGTGGCGTGCCACTCGGCGGCAGGCACTTCCAGCGTCACTTCGCCGCGGGGTTCGACCACGATGACCTTCGCACCAGCGAAACGTGCGGAGAGTCGGTCGATGAAGGATGCTTGCTCTGCCATGGGGGCTTGGCGCGCTCTTGTCAGGTGAAGGGGTCAGCGGGCGATGGTCTGTGTACGCCAGATCTTCTTCTGCAGCTGCAGGATCCCGTACACCAGCGCCTCGGCGGTCGGCGGGCAACCCGGGACGTAGACGTCCACCGGCACCACGCGATCACAGCCGCGCACGACAGAATAGGAGTAGTGGTAATAGCCGCCACCATTGGCGCAGCTACCCATCGAGATGACCCACTTCGGGTCCGGCATCTGGTCGTAGACCTTGCGCAGCGCCGGGGCCATCTTGTTGACCAGGGTACCGGCCACGATCATCACGTCGGACTGGCGCGGCGACGGGCGGAACACCACGCCGTAGCGGTCAAGGTCCAAGCGCGCGGCGCCGGCGTGCATCATCTCGACCGCGCAGCAGGCCAGACCAAAGGTCATCGGCCACATCGAGCCGGTGCGCGCCCAGTTCAGCAGTGCATCGACGCTGGTGGTGACGAAGCCCTTTTCCAGCAGCGGGTTGTCGCCTTCCGGCCGCAGGATGTCATCAACCCGGCCTTCCGGCGTGGGGTTGTTCATGAGGCCATCGAGAGTCTGAATCACTCCCATTCCAGCGCTCCCTTCTTCCAGACGTAAATGAAACCGAGGAACAGCATGCCGACGAACAGGCCCATGGTGACGAGCGAACGCGCGCCCAGCTCCATGAAGACCTGGGTCCACGGCACGATGAAGATGATTTCCAGGTCGAAGACGATGAACTGGATCGCGATCAGGTAGTAGCGCACGTCGAACTTCATGCGCGCGTCTTCGAAGGCCTCGAAGCCGCACTCGTACGGCGACAGCTTTTCCAGATCGGGGCGGCGGGGACCGAGGAATCGACCAACCAGCATCAGCGTAATGCCGATACCGGTGGCAACGATCAGAAACAGCAGAGACGGCAAATATTCGGCCAGCACAGCGATTCTCTCTTGCCTCTGCCGCTGCGCCTGCAGGCGCTTTGGCATGGGGGAGTGGACGGGAATCTACCTGGCGCCTTGCGCGCCAGGCGAACCCGCTTTACTTACAAATGGTGCCCAAGAGGGGACTCGAACCCCTACGACCTAAGTCGCTACCACCTCAAGGTAGTGCGTCTACCAATTCCGCCACCTGGGCAAACGATCACATCAGACTATCTTCCCGATGCGCCGCGTATTGTAACCGGCTTCAGTGTTTCTGGGAGCCTTCCGAAGGCTTTTCTTCACCAGAAACCGAAGATTCCGCCTGAGCCGGCACATTCGCGGCCGGAACCGGGGCGGCCGGGACCGCATCAGCCTTCGGAACGGCCGGCAATTCGCCTGCCGGAGCCGCCGGAGCGACCGCCGCCGGGGCGGACATCAAGCCCAGATCCTGGTCGGCCGCCGGACGACTGCCATGACCGGCATACCAGGCCATGAAGAGGCTGATGCCGAAGAACACGACGGCCAGCCACTTGGTCGACTTGGACAGGAAGTTCGAGGCGCCACGCGCACCGAACACCGTACCCGAGGCGCCGGCACCAAAGCCCGAACCCGCCGCCGCACCCGAGCCACGCTGCATCAGGATCAGCGCGATCATGGCCACAGCGACCAGCACGTAGACGACATTGAGGATCAACATCAGCATTGGAAACCGCCCTCGGACAATACTTCTAGGATTAGTTCGCGGCCGCCGCCCTTGCGATGGCCAGGAAGTCCGCAGCCACCAGGGAGGCGCCGCCGACCAGCCCACCATCGACATCCGGCTGCGCGAACAGTTCCCCGGCATTGTCGGGCTTCACGCTACCGCCGTAAACAATGGGCAGTGAATCAGCGATTCTAGCATCGATACGCGCGACTTCGCCACGGATGAACGCGTGCACCTGCTGTGCCTGCTCCTTGGTGGCGGTACGGCCGGTACCGATGGCCCAGACCGGCTCATAGGCGACCACAGCCTGGGCGAAACCGGCCGCGCCAACCAGCTCCAGCACCGGTGCCAGCTGGCTGGCGATGACCGCTTCGGTCTGCCCGGCCTCGCGCTGTTCCAGGGTCTCGCCCACGCACAGCACCGGCACCAGGCCGGCGTGCTGGGCGGCGGCGAACTTGCGCGCGACCAGCTCGCTGCTCTCGTGGTGGTACTGGCGGCGCTCGGAATGGCCGACCAGGCCATAGCGGGCCCCGACCTCGACCAGCATGGCCGCGCAGACCTCGCCGGTGTAGGCGCCCTTCTCGTTGCTGCTCACGTCCTGCGCGCCAAAGGCCAGGCCGGTCTCGCCGAAGTCCTCGACCAGCTCGCCCAGGTACGGCAGCGGCGGCAGGATCACCACGTCCACCCCCTCCAGCGGCAGCCCGGCAGCCACCTGCCCCAGCAGTTCATTGGCGAATTGACGGCTGCCATGCAGCTTCCAGTTTCCGGCGACGATCTTGCGGCGCATGAGCGGGTGGCTCCTGTGTGAAGTCAGCCGGTCATGATACCCGCTGCGGCAAAAATCCGTTTCCTTGTAAGCGGTTACATGGATTTTCAGCCAATGGCGCAGCCCCTCGTGGCGGGGGGGGGCGGGGGGCGGGGTTTGGTTGCTCGCGGAGAGCCAGGCTAGATCCAGGGCTTGGCCGGGCGGGTGGGACTGCGCAGGGGACGCTGCAAGTACGTCCATGTAAGCTCGATCGCCGCATCCATGCGGCTCACGCCCCTGCGCAGCCCCACCCACCCGGCCTCTGACACAGTCCGGCGGTTCCGCCCGCCACGGAAAGAAAAAAGAAGAGCAAGAGCAAAGGCAAAAGCTGTATTCCGGGTTGCTGCCGGCTGGACCAACCCCTACCCCACTTCGATCCGACAGATCTCATCCACGCAAGGCGTGGATCTACCGTGTCGACCAAGGTCGACACCCACCAACCGTCACCGGGAAACTGTTGAAGGCGGGGAGGTGTGGGTTGGCAGGACCATTGGCGCCATGGATGGCGCCATCGAGCCCCCAGGGGTGGGGGCGCTTTGCTTGCGAAGCACTGCTTCGCAAGCGCCCGAACGCACAGCCGCCAGCGGCTGGGCCGGTCTGGGGGTTCACGGCGCGTCCCGCCAACCCACACCGCCCCGCCCAACACGCAGAAACCCAGAGCCGCTTTGGCTTTGGACTTGCCGGCCAGCGGCCGGCACTGCCGCGGGTGCAGGGTGCAACCCTGCAAAGACAAAGGCCGCCTTTCGGCGGCCTCACTTTTCTTTACTTCAGCTTGATCTCGCGCAGGCGCTCCTCGAGGAAGCCGTGGGCGGTGATCGGCTCCGGGTACCGGCTCGGGTTCTCCGGGGTGATGCACGAGGGCAGCACGTCGATCAGGAAATCCGGGTTCGGGTGCAGGAAGAACGGCACCGAGTAGCGCGGCTGGCGGGCCAGCTCGCCCGGGGGGTTGACCACGCGATGGATCGTCGACGGGTACACATGGTTGGTCAGGCGCTGCAGCATGTCGCCGATGTTGACCACGATGGTGTCCGCGTCCGAGGTGAACGGCACCCACTCGCCCTCATGCGACTGCACCTCCAGGCCCGCGGCGCTGGCGCCGACCAGCAGGGTGATGAAGTTGATGTCGCCATGCGCGCCGGCACGCACGTTCGGGATGTCGTCGGTGGTGATCGGCGGGTAGTGGATCGGGCGCAGGATCGAGTTGCCGAAGTTGGTCTTGTCGGCGAAGAAGTCTTCCGGCAGGCCGATGTGCAGGGCCAGCGCGGACAGCACGCGCGAACCCAGGTTGTCCAGCGCCTGGTACAGGCCGTAGCCGCGCTCACGGAAGCCCTCGACCTCGGTCGGCCACAGGTTCGGTGCCATCACATCGCGGTACTTGGAGTCGTCGGCGATTTCACGACCGATGTGCCAGAACTCCTTCAGGTCGAAGTGCTTGGAGCCCTTGGCGGTTTCCACGCCGAAGGGGGTATAGCCGCGGGCGCCGCCGCTGCCGGCCACGTGGTACTTGCGCTTGACCTCTTCCGGCAGGGCGAAGAAGGCCTTGAAGGCATCGTAGGCCGCGTCGATGTCGGCCTGCGGAATGCCGTGGTTGCGGATGCCCGCGAATCCCCATTGGCGGTAGGCCGCGCCCAGCTCGGCCACGAAGGCCTCGCGGTCGCTGTCGAAACGGGTGATGTCGAGGGTGGGGATCTGGCTCACAGCAATTCCTGGCTTGTCATTGGGTCTGGGGGGCCTGCGCATTCATGGCCCGCCTGAACATTGTGACAGATCACCCGGCGGACGCTACTCGATCCTCGGAAACAAATCGATACAATGCGCGACCTGCGCACAATTTAACGAATCCATCACGTTGGCAGCGCAAGCCCCGACCGCGCCTCCCCGACCCGACGCACCATGCCCGACGCCCCAGCCGCCATCGCTCTTCCCTCTGCGGGCCCTGCCCTTCGCTGGCGCCGGCTTGCGTGGTGGTCCCTGTTCGTCCTGGGCAATGCACTGCTGGCGACGATGATCACCCTCGGCAACGTGCCGCTGTACGACAACCCGGGCGGCCACCAGGGCCTGGCCTATCTCGCGATTGCCCTGCCCGGGCACCTGCTCGCCTTCGGCGCGCTGGCCGGCGCGCTGCCACTGCTGCTGGGCCTGTGGCCGCGCAGCGCGCGCACGCTGAGCATCAGTGCGGTACTGCTGCAGGGCTTGTGGTTGTGCCTGCTGCTGGTCGACGCCAAGGTGTTCACCCTGTACCGCTTCCACCTCAATGCCATGGTCCTGAACATGGTGTTCGGCGGCGCCCTGCAGGACCAGGTTGCGTTGTCGTGGAAGACCTGGGTGCAGGTCGGCCTGCTGGTGGCGGCCATTTTTACCGCCGAGGGCATCCTGGCCTGGGCGTGCTGGAAGCTGCTGCCGGCCGCGCCCCGCCGGCGCAGGGTGCTGCAGGCCTGGGCGGTGGTCGCCCTGCTGATGGCGAGCGGCCAGGTGGCCACCGCCTACTACGACGCACGCGGCGACCGTGACGTGATTGCCCAGTGGAACTACCTGCCCTGGGCCCAGCCGATCACCGCCAAGAGCTTCATGCGCAGGCTGGGCGTGGTCAGTGAACAGCAGGTCGGCCTGCCCGATCCTCGCCATGCGCAGCTGCTGTATCCGCTGCAGCCACTGCGCTGCCAGAGCCCACAGCGGCCCAATGTACTGATGGTCGTGCTGGAATCGCTGCGCCACGATGCGCTTACTCCGCAGATCATGCCGAACACCTCGGCACTGGCGGCCTCCGCTCGTGTCTACGACCGCCATTTCAGCACGGGCAACGCCACCCGCTATGGCCTGTTCGGCCTGCTCTACGGCCTGCCGGGCGGCTACTGGCAAAGCATGCTTGACGAACAGCGCGGCTCACAGCTGTTCAAGGTGCTGGGCCAGCAGGGGTACGACCTGCATCTATACGGCAGCGCGCCGATGTACAGCCCGGAATTCGACCGCACTGCATTTGCGGACGTCCGCGACCAGCTGCACCAGGGCCCGCCCGGCCTGGGTTCGGAAGGCCGTGACAGCAGCATCGTAGCCTCGCTTCAGAAGGACATCCGTGCAAGCCAGGCAGCCCACACGCCGTGGTTCGGCTTCGTCTTCCTCGATTCCACCCATGCGCCCTACCACATGCCCGCAGGCTACCCGCCGCTGGCGACCCCGATGGCGCAGGAAATCGACTTCCTCAGGTTCGGTCCGGACCACGACCCGGCCCCGGAACTGAACCGTTACCGGACCGCCGTGCATTACGCCGACAGCCTCGTCGGCACCCTGCTGGACGATCTGCGCGCGCAGGGCCTGGATCAGAACACCATCGTCCTGGTCACCGGCGACCACGCCGAGGAGTTCAACGACCTGAAGCTGAACTACTGGGGCCACAACGGCAACTTCTCCGACTACCAGCTGCAGGTACCGTTCGTGCTGCACTGGCCCGGCCAGGCCAGCGGCCATGAGACACGCACCAGTTCACATGAGGACTGGGTGCCGACGTTGATGCGCCACGCCCTGGGCTGCGAGAACGCACTGAGCGACTTCAGCACCGGCCAGGATCTGCTGGCCGAACCCGCAGGCGAGCGCGCACTGGTGGTGGAAAGCTGGTCACAACGCGCCGTCCGCCATGGCAATGGCATCTACGTGTTCGACAAGTTCGGCAATGCGACGGCGCTTGACCTGCATTACCGCCCGCTGCCGCGCCAGGCCCCGGATGCCGGCGCCGTCCGTACCGCATGGGAAGCGCTGACCCGCTTCCGCAACCGCTGACCACAGAGGATGGATTCCATGAAACGCTCGCTGCGGATCCTGCATACCGAAGCTGCCCGGGGAATGGGCGGCCAGGAGATCTACATCTTCCGCCACATGCAGGTGATGCGTGCGCGTGGGCACCAGGTGTCGCTGCTGTGCCAGCCCGATGCCCGCCTGGCCCAGCTCGCGCGCGACGATGGCTTCACTGTGCATACTCTGCGCATGGGCGGCCTGGCACGGCTGCTGCGCGGCATCTGGTCGGTGTCACGCCTGGTACGCCGCGAACGCTACGACGTGGTCAACACCACCAGCCGCCGCGACGCACTGATCGCCGCGGCCGGCGCACGCCTGGGCGGCACGCCACTGGTGGTGCGCTCGCGCCACCTGATGAGTCCGGTCAATTCGTTGCTGACCTATACCGGTCTTCCGCACCGGATCATCACCGTCAGCGATTTCGTCAAGCGGCTGCTGGTCGACCGCGGCATTGCCGCCGAGCACATCGGCATCGTGCCCCCCATGGCGACGCCGCCGCGCTGGGGCATGACCGAGCAGGGCGATCCCTGGGAGAACCTGCAGGCCACCCGCGCACAGGTCCGCGCCGAACTCGGTTTCGCCGAGCGCGACATCGTGGTCGGCTGCGTGGCCGTGCTGCGCGAGCCCAAGGGCCATGCCGAGCTGCTGCGCGCCATGGCGCCACTATGCAAGACCAATCCCGACCTGCACCTGGCCGTGGTCGGCGACGGCGAGCCGGTCATGGGCCGCCTGCAGGCCCTGCGCAGCGAACTCGGGCTGGAGCGCCAGGTGCACCTGCTCGGCTTCCGCAGCGACGCACACCGGCTGATGGCCGGTTTCGACATCTTCGCCCTGGCCACCCACAAGGAAGCCTCGGGGACCGTGTTCCTCGAGGCGGCGCAGGCGGCACTGCCGATCGTCTCGCATCGCGTTGGCGGCGTGCCTGAAATGCTGGTGGAAGGCAGCAATGCCATCCTCACCCGGCTGGGTGATGACGCCGCCCTCACTGGTGCGTTGCGGCTGCTGGTGGATGATCAGGAACGTCGCCGGCAGATGGGCCGCGCCGGTTGGGACTGGATCCGCAGCGCCAAGCAGTTCAGCGCGGCCGGCCACGGAGAGGCCACTGAAAACTACTACCTCCAATGGTTGAAGGAGCTGGGTCATGGCTAACGCCAGAACCGTACCGGTGCTGATGCACCACCATGTCAGCAACTCGCCGGGAATGATCACCGTATCCCCGGAGAACTTCGAGAGCCAGATCGCCTGGCTCGCACGGACCGGCTGGACCTCGCTGACGCTGGACCAGTACGCCGGCTTTCTCGCCGGGAAGCCGGTGCCGCGCAAATCGATCGTGATCACGTTCGACGACGGCTACCTGGACAACTGGGTCTACGCCCATCCGATCCTGCAGAAATACGGCATGCATGCGGTGGTGTTCGTGGTCACCGGCTGGATGCACGAAGGTCCGATCCGCCCGCATGCAGGCATCGAAGGCGCCGAGCTGCCGGCCACGCCGGAACATCGCGCCTGCGAGGACCTGATCTACAAGCAGGGCCGCAGCGACGAAGTGATGATGCGCTGGAGCGAAGCGCGTGCGGCAATCGAAGCCGGCACGTTCGAGGTCCACTGCCATACCCACAGCCACACCCGTTGGCTCA
Organism: Stenotrophomonas sp. YJH_SMC_4; assembly: GCF_059371575.1. NCBI lineage: Bacteria > Pseudomonadati > Pseudomonadota > Gammaproteobacteria > Lysobacterales > Lysobacteraceae > Stenotrophomonas > Stenotrophomonas sp. YJH_SMC_4. The sequence goes on along the minus strand of NZ_JCAFUR010000005.1, from coordinate 53,536 downwards.
AGCGCGATGACCTGGACCGTGCGCAGCGCCGCGAAGGCATCAGCGGCGACCTGGCCATGGCGAAGCAGACGCTGCTGGAGAAGCTCGGCGAAGTCTCCGATACGCTGTGCTGGCCCTATGGTGACTTCGACGATGACTACATCGAAGTGGCACGCGAACAGGGCTTCCGCTACCTGCACACCACCCATCCCTTCGGCCGCAACGTGATTGGCGGCGATCCGGAGCGGATCTATCGCTTCGCGATCCGCAACCGGCCGGCCAGCTGGCTGCGCAAGCGCATCGCATGGAGCTACAACCCGTTGATCGCGCCGATCTTCAACGGCTTCAAGGCGCGGCAGAAGAAGATGGTGCCTGGCCCGTAGGAGGCCACGTTCATCTTGATCGCGGCAGCACCCGTTTTTCGAATGGACTCAAAGGAACAGTGAAGGCAATGAACGTACTGGTGACCGGCGGTGCTGGCTACATCGGCTCGCATGCATGCGTGGAGCTGCAGCAGCAGGGGCACGGCGTGGTCATCGTGGACTCGCTGTGCAACAGCGACGCCAGCGTGGTCGAGCGCATCGGACGGATCACCGGCACGGCACCGGTGTTCGTGCAGGCTGACATCCGGGACCGGCCGCGCATGGCCGCCTTGATGCAGGAGCACGCGATCGATGCCGTACTGCACTTCGCAGCGCTCAAGTCCGTGGGCGAATCCCAGAAGATTCCACTGCAGTACTTCGACAGCAACATCAGTGGTTCGATTGCCCTGCTCGGTGCCATGCAGGATGCAGGCGTGCAGTTGCTGGTCTTCAGCTCTTCGGCAACGGTGTACGGCAACCAGGACCACTGCCCGGTGGCCGAGACCGCTTCAACCTGTGCGATGACGCCCTATGGGCGCACCAAGCTGGTGGTCGAGCAGCTGCTTGCCGACCTGGCGGCAACGGGCCAGGACCTGCATATCGCGACGCTGCGCTACTTCAACCCGGTCGGCGCCCACGCCAGCGCGCTGATCGGCGAGCTGCCGCATGGCACGCCGAGCAACCTGATGCCCTACATCGCGCAGGTCGCCGCCGGGCTGCTGCCGGAGGTCCAGGTCTTCGGGGACGACTATCCGACCCATGATGGTACCGGCGTGCGCGACTACATCCATGTGCAGGACGTCGCCAGCGCCCACGTACTGGCCCTGCAGTTCCTTCGCGACCAGCGGCGCAGCATCACCCTCAACCTTGGCACCGGCCAGGGCCACAGCGTGCTGGAACTGATCCAGGCCTTCGAACTCACCACCGGCGTGCGGGTTCCGTTCCGCATCGTACCGCGGCGTGATGGCGACATCGCGGTCAGCTTCGCCGATGCCTCGCTGGCGCTGCGCGAGCTGGGCTGGAAGGCGCGTCACGATCTCACCGACATGTGCCGGGACACCTGGAAGTGGCAGCGGGCGATGTCACGCACCGCACACGGTGCAATGCCAGAGCACCTGCCCGCGCGCTGATGCGGGCAGGACCCAGCGGTCGGAAACGCCCGTACACGACGCGTCACAAGGTGCACAGCCGCAGCTGAACGCGATCGCGGGTCGCGCACGGTTGAGTCCCCCTCCCAGAAAAAAACATGGCCGCAAACGCGGCCATGTCGGGTGCAACACGCGGGATTGCCACGCTGTTCAGGCAGCGGCTTCGCGCACCGCAGCGGACAAGCGATCGAGTGTCTCCTGCATCAGCGTGGCGTCATCGGCTTCGACGGTAACCCGCACCACCGGCTCGGTACCCGACGGGCGCAGGAACGCGCGACCGCGGCCGGCCACCGACTGCTGCGCGGCCGCCAGCGCGGCCTGCACACTGGCGGCCTGCACCGTGGCCTTGGCCGAGGCATTGCCCAACCGCACGTTGACCGTTTTCTGCGGCACCCGCTCCAAACCCTTCAGCGCCTGGCGCAGGGTCTGGCCGCCGTTGCGCAGTGCCACCAGTACCTGCAGGGCACTGACAATACCGTCGCCGGTGGTCGCCCGGTCCAGGCACAGCAGGTGGCCCGAGGCCTCACCGCCAAGCACGCCCCCGCCTTCGACCAGCGCCTGGTGCACGTATCGATCACCAACGTTGCTGCGCACGAACGGGATCTGCAGATCGGCGAAAGCTCTTTCCACGCCGTAGTTGCTCATCAGCGTGCCGACCACCGGGCCGCGCAGGCGGCCTTCGTCCTTCCAGGCGCGGGCCAGGATGTACAGCAGGTCGTCACCGTCGACCGGGTTGCCCTGGTCGTCGGCCATCAGCACACGGTCGCCATCACCATCGAAGGCGATGCCGAGATCGGCACGGGTCTCGCGGACCTTGGCCGCCAGGTTGTCGATATGGGTGGAGCCCACGCCTGCGTTGATGTTGACGCCATTGGGCTCGGCGCCGATGCCGATCACTTCGGCACCCAGTTCGCGGAACAGCAGCGGTGCGATCTGGTAGGTGGCACCGTGCGCGCAATCCAGCACCAGGCGCACGCCACGCAGGTCGAACGCGCGCGGCACGCTGGCCTTGCAGAACTCGATGTAGCGGCCGACCGCTTCGCGCGCGCGCGACGCCTTGCCCAGCTTCTCCGATTCGGCGGTGGTGAACGGAACGTCCAGCGCCGCTTCCAGGGCCAGCTCGGTGGCGTCGTCGAGCTTCTCGCCCTGGGCGGAGAAGAACTTGATGCCGTTGTCGTAATGCGGGTTGTGCGAAGCGCTGATGACGATGCCGGCGTCCACGCCCAGCGTGCGGGTCAGGAACGCCACCGCCGGGGTCGGCATCGGCCCCAGCAGCTGCACGTCGGCGCCGGCAGCGACCAGGCCGGCTTCCAGCGCCGCTTCGAACATGTAGCCGGAAATGCGGGTGTCCTTGCCGATCACCACGATCGGCCGGCGCCCGTCCTGGCCGCGCTGGGCGACCAGGACACGGCCCAGGGCGTTGCCCAGGCGCAGCACGAAGTCGGCCGAGATCACGCCTTGGCCGACCCGCCCACGGATGCCGTCAGTTCCGAAGTACTTGCGGGCACCCATCAAGCCACCTCCGGCGCCGGCTGGCGACCCAGCATTGCCAGCAGATCGGACAGACGGTCGCGCATCTCGCGACGGTCACAGATCTGGTCGATGGCACCGTGCTCCAGCAGGAACTCCGAACGCTGGAAGCCTTCCGGCAGCTTCTCGCGCACGGTCTGCTCGATCACGCGCGGACCCGCAAAGCCGATCAGTGCCTGCGGCTCGGCGATATTGATGTCGCCCAGCATCGCGAACGAGGCCGACACGCCACCGGTGGTCGGGTGGGTCAGCACCGAGATGTACGGCAGGCCCGCTTCACGCAGCTTGCCCAGTGCGGCCGAGGTCTTGGCCATCTGCATCAGCGAGAACAGGCCTTCCTGCATGCGCGCGCCGCCACTCTGCGAGAAGCACACGTAGGGGGCACCGATTTCGACTGCGGTTTCGGCGGCCAGCGCGAAACGCTCACCCACCACCGAGCCCATCGAGCCGCCCATGAAGGCGAAGTCGAACGACGAGGCCACCAGTGCACGGCCCTTGAGCAGACCGCGCATGGCGATCAGCGCGTCGTACTCACCCGTGTTCTTCTGCGCGATCTTGATGCGCTCGCTGTACTTCTTCTGGTCCTTGAACTTGAGCAGGTCGGTCGGCCCCAGGCGCGCACCGATCTCGGTGGTGCTGTCGGCGTCGAACAGGGCGGCCAGGCGCGCACGCGCGCGGATCGCCATGTGGTGGCCGCACTTCGGGCAGACCTCCAGGTTCTCTTCCAGTTCCGGACGGTACAACGCGCTGCCGCAGTTGCTGCACTTTTCCCACAGGCCCTCGGGGACACTGCGCTTCTTGCTGGGGGTGTTGTCGGTGCGGATGCCGGACGGCATCAACTTGCTGAGCCAACTCATGCGGGAGGACACTTCCGTTCAGGGCGGCCCGAGGGCCGCAAAGGCGGACAGTCTAGCTCCGCTTTCCCCGCCCGTGCACCCCCTTGCCGGCCGCGGGGCCGCCGGAAAAAACCATGCTGGGACGTACGTTTAGGTGCTGGGTCATGCCGGCCGCTGGCCGGCAGCCCCTTACGTGCAGACCCATGGGTAGTGCCGGCCGCTGGCCGGCAGCATTTGCATGTGGCCGTCAGGAAGATGCCGGCCGGCGGCCGGCACGACCGTTACGCGTCCAGCGCCTGCCGCAGCGGGGCCAGGAAAGCTCCAGCGCGCTGCGCGGCCTCTTCAGCCGAGCCCGCTTCGGCCAGCACCGCCACCAGTGCACTGCCAACCACCACGCCATCGGCCTGGCGCGCCATCGCCGCAGCACTGGCGGCATCCTTGATGCCGAAGCCAGCAACCACCGGCACTGAAGCGCGCGCGCGCAGGGCCTGCAGACGGGCACTGGCGGCATCGCTGTCCAGGCGCTCGGACGCACCGGTGACACCGGCAAAGCTGACGTAATAGAGATAGCCACGGGCCAGCGCCAGCAATTTGTCGGCCCGCGCTTCGCTGGTGGTGGGTGATGCCAGCAGGACCAGTGCCAGGCCGGCTGCATCGAAGGCCTGCTGCGCTTCACCCGCTTCTTCCGGCGGCAGGTCGACCAGCAGTACGCCGTCCACGCCTGCGTCGACGGCGGCCTTGGCGAAGGCCGCGTAGCCATGGATCTCCACCGGGTTGAGGTAGCCCATCAGCACCACCGGGGTCTGCGCGTCGCGCTCGCGGAACTGCGCCACGGCCTGCAGGACGTAGCGGCTGCCAGCCCCCCGTGCCAGCGCGCGCTCGGAGCTGCGCTGGATGGTCGGGCCATCGGCCATCGGGTCGGAGAACGGCACGCCCAGCTCGATCACATCGGCACCGGCATCGACCAGCGCGTGCATGACCGGCACCGTGGCCTCCAGCGAGGGATCACCGGCGGTGACGAAGGGGATAAGTGCCTTGCGCTGCTGCTCGCGCAGGCGCTGGAAACAGGCATCGAGTCGGGATACGGGCATCTCAGGCACATCCTTCAATCAGTTCAATCGCATCGCTGGTCCCCCAGTACATCCGGGTGACCTTCCCTTCATAGAGTTCCAGGCGGATGCCCAGGTCCGAGCCCGGGTCCTGCCAGGTGAGGTACTCGCCCTGGTCGCCGTCATAGGCATGCGGACTGGACACCGGCGGATTCGGAAACTGCGCCATGGCCTGTGCGCGGGTCATGCCGACGCGCAGGCCAAACGGACCGGGCTGCTCAACCGGCAGCTCCGGGTCGTCACCCGGCTTCAGATCGAAACGCACCACGCGCTCGTCATCGGTCATCATCGACACGCCGGCCGGCAGCGCCTTGCCATCGTAGTACTCGCAGTCGCCTTCGAAGAACTCCTTCGCGCCCTGCGCTTTCCAGGGACCCAGGGCCTTCAGGTCACTCATGTGCTGGCCGACCAGCACCTCGCCGGCATGATCCAGCGCCACCGAGGCCACTGCAGGCACGTCGTCGCTGTCCGCGCCTTGCGCAGACGGTGGATCGACGATCGGCGTACGCGCCATCGGGTCGAGGTCATCGTTGGCGGCCGGCTGCTGGGCCGGCTGCGTGGTGGCCTTGGCGGCCGGCGCCAGTACCGGTGGCTCCGGCGGCTGGCACGCGGCCAGCCCAAGCGCCAGCAGCAGCACGCCGCTGTTCCGCAGCCGCGCGCTCACAGCACCAGCCCTTCGCGCGCAGCGATGGTGTGCACGTCCTTGTCGCCACGGCCGGATAGATTGCACAGCACGATCTGGTCACGCGGTCGCTCACGCGCCAGCTTGATCGCCTGTGCCAGCGCATGGCTGGACTCCAGTGCCGGCAGGATGCCCTCGGTATGCGCCAGCAGGTGGAAGGCCTGCAGCGCTTCCTCGTCGGTGATGCCCAGATAGCGTGCGCGACCGGTATCGGCCAGGAACGCGTGCTCCGGGCCGACGCCCGGATAATCCAGGCCGGCTGATACCGAGTGGGTCTCGATGATCTGGCCGTCGTCGTCGCACAGCACATAGGTGCGGTTGCCGTGCAGCACACCCGGGCGACCGGCAGCGATCGACGCGGCGTGACGGCCGGTGTTGATGCCATCACCGGCGGCTTCGGCGCCGACGATCTCGACCTGGCGGTCGTTGAGGAAGGCATGGAACAGGCCGATGGCATTGCTGCCGCCGCCCACGCAGGCGGTGATCGCATCGGGCAGGCGGCCGTACTCGGCCAGCATCTGCTCGCGCGCCTCACGGCCGACGATGGCATTGAAGTCACGAACCATGCGCGGATACGGATCCGGGCCGGCCACGGTGCCGATGATGTAGAAGGTGTCCTGCACGTTGGTCACCCAGTCGCGCATGGCTTCGTTAAGTGCGTCCTTCAGGGTGGCCGAGCCGGAAGTGACCGGCACCACCGTCGCGCCCAGCAGCTTCATGCGGTAAACATTGATCTTCTGCCGCTCGATGTCGGTGGCGCCCATGTACACCACGCATTCCAGGCCCAGCCGCGCGGCAACCGTGGCACTGGCCACGCCATGCTGGCCGGCACCGGTCTCGGCAATGATGCGCGTCTTGCCCATCCGCGCGGCCAGCAAGGCCTGGCCGATGGTGTTGTTGATCTTGTGCGCGCCGGTGTGGTTCAGGTCCTCGCGCTTGAGCAGGATCTGCGCGCCACCGACGTGATCGCTCAGGCGCTGGGCGTGATAGATCGGGCTCGGCCGGCCCACGTAGTGCGCCAGGTCGCGGTCATAGGCCAGCTGGAATGCGGGATCCTGGCGCGCCTGGTCATAGGCCTGGGCCAGTTCCTGCAGCGGGCCGACCAGGGTTTCGGCAACGAAACTGCCGCCATAGCGGCCGAAGTGGCCCTGGGCATCCGGGAAGGCGTGATAGTCGGCAATGGGGGAGGCAGACATGGATACGACCGGTGGTTCAGACAGGTGGATACTCTAGCGCACAGGTCATGACCGGAAAATGGATATTATCTGGCGCATATCGTCAGGAAATCTCACATGAGCCGTTCCCTGCTGCCTCCCCTCAATGCGCTGCGCGCGTTCGAAGCGACGGCCCGCCTTGGCGGCGTTGGGCGCGCCGCGCAGGACCTGCACGTCACCCACGGCGCGGTCAGCCGGCAGTTGAAGCTGCTGGAGGATCACCTTGGCCTGGCGTTGTTCCAGCGGGCCGGCCGTGGCCTGCGCCTGACCGCTGCGGGCACGCGGCTGCAGGCAGCATGCAGCGAGGCCTTCAGCGGTATCGAAGACTGCGTGCGCGAACTGCGGCGGCCGACGGCAGCCCCGGCGCTGGTACTGGGCTGCAGTGGCAGCGTGCTGGCGCGCTGGATGATTCCACGACTGCCAGCATTGCAGGCTGCCCTGCCCGGCGTGCGCCTGCAGTGGTCGGCACTGGATGGCAGTTTCACCGAAGCGCAGGCGGCGCTGGACGCGGTGCTGCTGCTGGCGCAGGGCCCGTGGCCACGAGGCTGGCAGGTACGCGAGCTGGCGCCGGAACGGGTCGGCGTGGTGGTGGCGCCATCGCATCCGGCCGCGCAGCGCCTGCGGCATGCACCGCCGTCGGCGCTGCTGCAGGAGACGCTGCTGCACACCAGCTCACGGCCGCAGGCATGGCCGGCATGGGCACAGGCGCACGATCTGGAGGTGTCGAAGCTGCAGCTGGGCACCGCCTTCGAGCACCTGTACTACCTGCTGGAAGCCGCGGTGGCCGGGCTGGGCCCGGCAATCGCACCGGAACCGCTGGTGGCCGAAGACCTGGCCGCAGGCCGGCTGGTCGCACCGTGGGGATTTACCGCCACCGGCGGCTTCTGGGTGCTGGCGCGGCCGGATGGCCCGGCCGATGCACGGGTGGACGCCCTGGCCGACTGGGCAGCAGCACAGCTGCGATGAGACAAGGCTCCGGGTGGCGTTCGCTCCCGAAGCCGGCAACACAAGCCTCAGCGACCGCCCATCGCGACCCGCTGCTGCTCCTCATGCACCTGCTGCTGATGCGGCGGATCTGCCAGCAGCTTGGCACTGGTCTGCTCCAGCGGCGGTGGCGCCTGAGCCAGATCGATGGCGGTGCGGAAGCCCGGCGTCGTGCCCATCACGAACGCCTTGCCATCCTGCACCGTGATGCTCTGCAGCTTGTCGGCCGCATCGATACCGTAATTACATTCCGTTGGAAAACACGTCGAGCACGTCCGCACTGACCCAGCCCTGCGCGCAGTTCCCGGCGTAACGTCCCGGCGCCGCCACATGGCAGGCCTCGCCCCCCCGTGTTCGCCAGGCCAGTGATCGGCCTGTCGCCATAGGTGTCACACAACGTGTTGCCCTTGCACTTGCCGACCGTTGCTGCGGGAACCGCCACGACGTAATAGAACAGCGGATTCTGTCCGGTACGCCCGATGCCCTGCACGCAGACCAGCTGCCCCTTCGACAGCTTTGTGGTCACGCTGGCCTTGCTGCCGGCAGATGGCATCGCATTCAACGTCTCCACACCCTTGGCGTCGGCTACGCCCGCGAAGAAGCCCTGGTCACCACAGTCCGGCGACAGTTCGACATCGTAGAAATCACCGCTGTCCACATCGCCGGCCGTGCAGCCGCTGCCCGTACTGGCGTTGCTGCATTTCACGCCACTGGCCTGGATCAGCGCCGCCAGGCCGTCGGCAGCCGGTGCTGCCGCCGGAACCGTGGCCGGTGCTGTGGCGGGTGCGCCTGCCGGTGTGGCAGCGGCCGGTGCCGATGCAGTCGGGGCGGACGAGTCACCGGCCGCACACGCGCCCAATGCAAGCAGCAGGCCGGGCATGATCGTCAGGCGGGCCAGGCGGATACGATGGGACGAGAGATGGGGCATATCCATTGCGTCCTCGTTCGAAAGCCAAGGCGTATCTCAGGGGTGCGGCCAGCGACACGCACACCACATCGCACCCAGCCAGGTCAGGCTGGGCCCATGGTGTCCGATCAGATGCTCGGGGGGTGTCGACTTCCTGGCGCTGGATCCTGAATTACCCGAAAGTGGGATGCTCACCGCATTCAGTAGACGTCCGCCTTCATGGCACGGCACGCGACAGGCAAGAACACAGACCCGGCGGAATGCACCGTCGGCGATGACGTTCCGGGTGCGCCCTCAGGGGGCGCGGATCACTCCAGGACCGTGCAGTCCGCGCGGCGCACTTCCTCGACGAAGGTGCGCATCCTGTAACCGTCCTTGATGCCCGGCTCCAGTTCGATGCCGCTGGACACGTCCACGCCCCAGGGAAGCGTGGCCAGCACAGCGTCGTAGACGTTTTCCGGGTTCAGCCCACCGGCCAGCAGGAACGGCCGGTGCAGGCCGGTCGGGATACGGCCCCAGTCGAAGGCCACGCCGGTACCGCCGCCGCCGCCGGGAGCGTGGCTGTCGAACAGGAACCCCGCCGCGCTCGGGTAACGCAGCTGCAACGTGCGCGCATTGACCTCTTCCCGCCCCCCCATGGCGATCGCCTTCAGGTAGGGCATGTTGAAGCTGCGGCAGAAGCTCTCGTCTTCCTCGCCGTGGAACTGCAGCAGGGTTGGCCGCACCGTGCGCAGCACCTCGCGCACCTCTTCCTTGCTGTTGTTGCGGAACAGGGCCACCACATCGACCATCGGCGCGATCGCCTGGCGCATCGCGCGTGCTTCGGCAGGAGCAACCCGGCGGCTGCTCTCGCGGGCAAAGATGAAACCCACTGCGTCCACGCCCAGCTCACCGGCCAGGCGGACATCGCCGGCACGGGTCATGCCACAGAACTTGATGCGCGTGCGGTAGTAGGAGCGGCTCATAGCGTGACCTCGGCGGGCAGATGCCAGTTGTCGGGGTACAGGGGCCCAAGGAACACCAGGCCCTGCGGCGGTGCGGTGGGACCGGCTACGGTGCGATCGCGCCCGGCCAGCAGTTCGGCGATCCATTCCACCGGTTTTTCACCGCTGCCCACCAGGATCAACGATCCGACGATATTGCGGACCATGTGATGAAGGAATGCATTGCCCTGCACGGCCACTTCAATCACTTCGCCCTGGCGGCTGACCTGCAGTGATTGCAGCTCACGCCGCGCATGCAGCGCCTGGCACTGCACGGAGCGGAACGCGCTGAAGTCATTTTCGCCGATCAGGGCCTGGCCGGCGGCGTGCATCAGCGTCTCGTCCAGCGCCCGGCGCTCCCAGCTGAGGGTCTGCCGGTCCAGCGCCGGCCGCACCTCGCGGTTGAGCAGGCGGTAGCGGTAGCGGCGCGCGCGTGCCGAGAAGCGGGCGTGGAAATCGTCGGCCACCGGCACGCACCAGCGCACCGCGATCGAGCGCGGCAGGCGGGTGGTGGTGCCCAGCATCCAGGCGCGCGGATCGCGCACCACGTCGGTATCGAAATGGACGACCTGGCACTGGCCATGCACGCCGGCATCGGTGCGGCCGGCGCAGACCACCTGCAGCGGCGAATCGGCAACCGACGACAGGGCCTGCTCAAGGCTGGCCTGCACGCTGGGACCGCCCTCGCCCAGGTTCTGCCAGCCCCTGAAATCGCTGCCGTCGTATTCGACGCCAAGCGCGTAACGCATGTGCTACCTCGATATTGCGTATGGGGCGGCGCTCAGGCCGGATCGCGTTCGGACCAGACCGCCAGTTCGTTGCCACCGGGCTCGACGAACTGGAAGCGGCTGCCACCGGGGAAGGAAAACACCGGGCGCACGATCTCACCGCCGGCGTCGCGCACGGCGGCCTCGACCGGTGCCAGTGCGTCGGCATACAGCACCAGCAGCGGTGCGCCGCTGTCGCTGGCCCGCTGCGGCTGGCCGCGGAAGAAGCCGCCCTGCAGGCGGCCATCGTCGAACGCCGTGTAGTCGCTGCCGTAATCGACGAACGACCAGCCGAACACCTTCTCGAAGAAGGCGCGGCTTGCGGCCAGGTCGCTGGAAGCGAATTCAACGTAGTCGATGCGACGCTCGCGGCTCATGGCAGGGTCCTTGTCGGCAGGTTCGGTCACGGCAGGCGGGCCAGCAGTTCGCGGGCCTGGGCCTGGCTGTGCAGGTCACCGCCTTCGGCGACTTCCAGCAACAGGGTGCGCGCAGTCTGCGCGTCGCCCAGATCGAGGTAGGCAATGGCCAGTTCCAGGCGCTCCTGGCCGGCACGCGGCGACCAGCCCGCGTCGCCGGCGGGCGCGGCCGCGCTCGGCGCGATATCGTCGGAATGAGGGGCCTCGACGCTGCCATGGTCGATGCTGTCGATGGCTTCCGGACGTACGGTATCCGCCGGAGCCTCGTTCTCATGCGCGTCAGCCGGCAGATCGAACACTCCGCGGAACTGCGGCTGCTGTTCGGCATGCAGTGCGTAGTCCGGCACCGCCACTTCGGCCGGCGCCTGCGGTACAACGCGTTCGTCCTGCAGCGGCTCGGCGACGACAACCTCGTCGCCGGTGGTTGCGGAATCGTCCCAGCGCGGCAGATCGGTCACCGCTTCGGGCAATGCCACCGCGTCCTCGTCGCGCAGTGTCTCGGCCTGCCATTCGGCCCGCACCGCGTGCTCGGCAACGGGTTCGGCGACCACCACGTCGTGCACTTCGGTTTCGGTCGCCCAGGCAGGCATCGCCGGTTCCTGGCGGCCATTGTCGGCAACAGCCGACGACCACGAGGACTGCTCGGCCAGCGTATCCAGCGCCGCACCTGCCGGCACCGCTGCGGCCAGGCCGGCGGCATCGTCTTCCTCACGCAGCGGCGGCAGCGGCGACGGCTTGCGACGACGCAGCAGCCAGGCCGCGCCCGCCGCCAACAGCAGCACCGGCAGCCCCAGCCAGTACCACGGCGTTGCCGCATCACGGGAACCCGGCGCCTGTGCCAGGCGCTGCTGCGCGGCAGCCAGGTCGTTGTCCTTCATCGCGATCAACGACTGCTGCTGCTCCTTCAGCTTCTCCAGATCAGCCACGCGCTGCTTCAGTTCACCGATCTCGGCATCGCGGGTGGCGATGTCCTCACGCGCCTGTCGCAGTTGTTCGTTGCCCAGCATGTCACCCTCGCTGCCGGCAGCGGTGCCGGTGGTTGTGCCCGCGTGCGCGGCGTCGGACGCCAGCGCCGGAGCGATCTCAAGTCGTGCCCCGTTGGCGGCAGCCGGGGAAGAAGCGTTCGCGGTTGCCGCCCTGGCGGCCGGCGCGACCGCACCCGCCGGTTGCGGCACGGTGCGCGCCTGCCGCCATTGCGCGGCGTGCTCGCGCACCAGCGCGGCGGCCTCGGCGGCATCGACAGCGGCAAGCGCATCGCTGCCCGGCATGCGCAGCACCGCGCCCTGCTTGAGCAGATTGACGTTGCCACGGATGAAGGCTTCGGGATTGGCGCGCAGCAGGGCGATCATCGCGCGGTCGCGGCTGACCTGGTTGCCACGCGCCACCGCGCTGGCGATCTGCGACAGGGTCTGACCGCGCTGCACGGTGACGCTGCCATCGGCCGCCGGTGCAGCGACCGGCGCGGAGGCCGCACGCGGGCGTGCCGGTGCAGGCGCCACCACAGGTGGCGGCGTAGTGGGCGCCTCTGCCGCTGGCACCGTTGCCGAAGCCGGTGCAGGTTCGCGCACGATGGTATTGGAGAGCGTGCCTGCCGGCGCGACGATCTCCGGCTCGGCCACGGCCAGCGCGCTGGACGGCGCGTCGACCAGCGCGGAGTACTCGCGCACCAGGCGGCCCTGGCCCCAGTCAGCTTCGATCAGGAAGCTCAGCGATGGCGTCTCCACCGGGGCCTGCGAGGTGACGCGCACCACCGCCCTGCCCTGCGCATTGCGGGTCAGCTCGAACTGCAGCTCGCTGACCAGCCCGGTCGGCCGTTGCAGGCCGACGCGTTCGAAGGTGACCGGCGAGGCCAGCGCCACGCGCAGGTTTTCCAGTTCGGACGGGTCCGCCGACACCACCGGGATTTCGGCCAGCAATGGCTGCCCCGGCTTGGACAGGACACGGATGTCTCCCAGGCCCAATGCGAGTGCCGAACTGCTGGCCAGGGCCAGCAGCGCGGTGGAAAGATAGAGGAGCGGGCGCTTTGCGCCCCTGGCCCGTTTATTCATGGGCGACACTATAAAGCGTGCGGACCGGGGTCCGCACCCACCGGAAAGACCCTTGAGGTAGTGCCGGCCGCTGGCCGGCATGCACTCCGGCACAAGGATCACGGCAATGCCGGCCAGCGGCCGGCACTACCGGTGAGGCAACCGCTGTGATCAGCGCTGCTCGGCGGCGACCAGCTCGGCCAGCTGCACGGCATTCAACGCCGCGCCCTTGCGCACGTTGTCCGACACGATCCACAGGTTCAGGCCGCGCGGGTGCGAGAGGTCCTCGCGGATGCGGCCGACGTACACCGCGTCCGTGCCCGAGGCGTGGGTGACCGGGGTTGGGTAACCACCGGCTTCGTGACGATCCACCACTTCGATGCCCGGCGACTGCTCCAGCAGCGCGCGCGCTTCGGCGACGGTGACCTTGTCGCGGGTCTCGATCGCCACCGACTCGGAGTGGCCGTAGAACACCGGCACGCGCACCGCAGTCGGGTTCACCAGGATGCTGTCGTCGCCGAGGATCTTGCGGGTTTCCCAGATCAGCTTCATTTCTTCCTTGGTGAAGCCATTGTCCTGGAAGTCGTCGATGTGCGGGATCAGGTTGAAGGCGATCTGCACCGGGAAGCGCTGCGGATCGATTTCCTGGAAGCTCAGCAGCTGGCCGGTCTGCTTGCCCAGTTCCTCGGTAGCCGAACGGCCGCCGCCGGACACCGACTGGTAGGTGGAGACGTTGATACGCTCGATGCCGTACTTGCGGTGCAGTGGCGCCAGCGCCACCAGCATCTGCATGGTCGAGCAGTTCGGGTTGGCGATGATGCCGCGCGGACGGTTGGCCACCTGTTCCGGATTGACCTCGGACACCACCAGCGGCACGTCATCGTCGTAACGGAAGGCCGAAGAGTTGTCGATCACCACCGCACCGGCAGCGGCGAACTTCGGTGCGTATTCCTTGGACACGCTGCCACCGGCCGAGAACAGCGCGATCTCGACACCGCTCGGATCAAAGGTGGCCAGGTCCTGCACCTTGACCTTCTGGCCGTTGAATTCGATCTCGCCGCCGGCCGAACGCTCGGAAGCCAGGACGCTCAGGGTACCGACCGGGAAACCACGCTCGGCCAGGATCGACAACATGGTCTCGCCGACCGCACCGGTGGCACCGACGACGGCAACGTGGAAACTGCGCTGTGCATTGCTCATGGGGGAACTCTCACGAAAACGGGAATGGGGAAGAAACACGCACGACAGCTGGGTTCGGGGAACCTCCTCAAGCGGGGCGCGCGGAGGTTCCCTATCGTTTCCCGGTTTTTTTGCCCAGCGTCACGCGCGCGGCCATCGCCGCATCAGCGTTGATCGCGCTCGGCATGCGCGACGGGCCGCCGTCCAGGCCGAGCCCGGCAACCAGATTATCCACGGCCAGCTGTACCATCGCCGTGCGCGTGGCCAGCGAGGCGCTGCCGATGTGCGGCGTGAGCACGACATTGCGCAGCGCCAGCAGTTCGGGGCGCACCGCCGGCTCACCCTCGTAGACATCCAGGCCGGCAGCGGCCAGACGGCCTCGGGCAACCGCGTCGGCCAACGCCAGTTCGTCGACGATGCCGCCGCGGGCGATGTTCACCAGGGTGGCTGAGGGCCTCATCTTCGCCAGCGCAGCCGCATCGATGATGTGATGCGAGGCCGGCGTGTAGGGCAGCACGGTGACCAGGTGGTCGGACTGCGCCAGCAGCGTGTCCAGGTCCACGTAGGTCGCGCCGAGCGCAGCCTCGGTCTCGGCCGGAAGGCGCGAACGGTTGTGGTACAGCACCTTCATGCCGAAACCATGCGCGCCGCGGCGGGCGATGCCCTGGCCGATGCGGCCCATGCCGAGGATGCCCAGCGTGCTGCCATGGATGTCTGCGCCAAGCATGGTCTGGAACGACCATTGCTGCCACTGGCCTTCGCGCAGCCAGCGCTCGGATTCGGTGATCCGGCGCGCGGTCGCCATCAACAGGGCGAAACCGAGATCGGCGGTGGTTTCGGTCAGGACGTCCGGCGTGTTGCTGGCGAGGATGCCGGCTGCGCTGAGCGCATCGACATCCAGGTTGTTGTAGCCGACGCCGACATTGGCGATCACCTGCAGCTGCGCGGCGTCGGCCACCTGGGCCGCACCGATGCGCTCGTTGAGGGTGATGATCGCGCCGTCGACGCCGGCCAGCTGTTCGGCGATCTGGTCGGGCGACCAGGCGGTGACCGCATCGGTGCTGCGCAGCTGCACGCGATCGCGCAGCGGCGCGATGGCCGCGTCGATCAGCGGCTGGCTCACCCACACGGTCGGCCGCGTGTCAGCCATCGATCTGCCCGGGAATGCGCGGGGTGATCGTGCCGACATCGCCGCACTGCGCGCGATGGCGCAGCGCCTGGTCCATCAGCACCATCGCCACCATCGCCTCGGCGATCGGGGTGGCGCGGATGCCGACGCAGGGATCGTGGCGACCGGTGGTGACCACCTCGACCACGTTGCCGGCGGTGTCCAGCGACGGGCCCGGCAGGCGCAGGCTGGAGGTCGGCTTCAGGGCGATCGAGGCGACCACCGGCTGGCCGGTGGAGATGCCACCGAGGATGCCGCCGGCGTGATTGCTGGCGAAGCCCTGCGGGGTCAGCAGGTCACGGTGTTCGGTGCCCTTCTGTGCGGCGCTGGCGAAACCGTCACCGATCTCAACGCCCTTCACCGCGTTGATGCTCATCAGCGCGGCGGCCAGTTCGCCATCGAGCTTGCCGTAGATCGGCTCGCCCCAGCCCGGCGGCACGTTGTCGGCGACCACGTCCACGCGCGCGCCGACCGAATCACCGGACTTGCGCAGCGCATCCATGTACGCCTCCAGCTCGGGCACCTGCGCGGCATGCGGCCAGAAGAACGGATTGTCTTCCACCGCCGACCAGTCGAAACCAGCCGGAGTGATGTCGCCCAGCTGCGACAGGTAACCGCGCACGGTGACGCCGAAGCGTTCGGCCAGCCACTTCTTGGCGACCACGCCGGCGGCCACGCGCATGGTGGTCTCGCGCGCCGAGGAACGACCGCCACCGCGCGGGTCACGGATGCCGTACTTGTGCCAGTAGCTGTAGTCGGCATGACCTGGCCGGAACTGCTGGCCGATGTTCGCGTAATCCTTGCTGCGCTGGTCGGTGTTGCGGATCAGCAGCGCGATCGGGGTGCCGGTGGTCAGGCCCTCGTACACGCCGGACAGGATCTCGACCTCATCGGCCTCGCGGCGGGCCGAGGTGTGCCGGCTCTTGCCGGTCGCGCGACGCTGCAGGTCATGGGCGAATTCGGCCGCGTCCAGCGCCAGCCCCGGCGGGCAGCCATCGATCACGCAGCCGATGGCCGGCCCGTGCGACTCACCGAACGTGGTGACGGTGAACAGCTTGCCGAACGAATTGGAGCTCACGGGCGCTGCGCCGCCAGTTCGGTGATGCGCGCGCTGTGGGCGATCAGCTCGCGGCACTCGACCGCGAAGATGCCCATCTGGCCGACCTTGAACTCGATCCAGGCGAAGTCGACTTCCGGCAGCAGCTTGATCAGGTGCTGCTCGGATTCGCCCACTTCGCAGATCAGCAGGCCGTCCTCGCTCAGGTGCAGCGGGGCGTCGCGCAGGATCTTCAGCACCAGGTCCAGGCCGTCGTCGCCGGCACGCAGGCCCATTTCCGGCTCGTAGGAGTATTCCTGCGGCAGGGCATCGGTTTCGTCGTTGGTGACGTACGGCGGATTGGTGACGATCAGGTCGTAGTGGCGGCCGGTCAGGCCGTTGAACAGGTCCGACTTGAGCAGGGTGACGTTGTGCGCCTGCAGGCGCTCCTTGTTTTCTTCGGCCAGCGACAGTGCATCGTCGCTCAGGTCGACGCCGTCCACTTCCCAGTTCGGGTAGTAGTGGCCCATGGCAATGGCGATGCAGCCCGAACCGGTGCACAGGTCCAACGCACGGCTGACATCGCGGCCGGCCAGCCACGGCTCGAAGCCGCATTCGATCAGTTCGGCGATCGGCGAGCGCGGCACCAGGGCGCGCTTGTCGCTCTTGAAGCTCAGGCCAGCGAACCAGGCCTCACCGGTCAGGTAGGCGGCCGGGATGCGTTCGTCGATGCGACGCTGGAACAGCTCCAGCACGCGCAGCTTCTCGGCCTGCAGCAGGCGCGCCTGGCCATAGGCCGGGCCGAGGTCATGCGGCAGGTGCAGGCTGTGCAGCACCAGCTGGGTGGCCTCGTCCAGCGCGTTGTCGTAGCTGTGCCCGAAGGTCAGTCCGGCTTCGTTGAAACGGCTGGTGCCGTAGCGGATCAGATCGATGATCGTGTGGAGTTCGGCGGCCGTTTCAGCGGTCATGGCGGTACTGCGGGCAAAGTGGCCCCCGATTATAGGGGCTGGCGCCCGTGGCGGCATCCGTTGCGGCGGAAACGATTCGGGCCACAGCCGGTATGATGGGGCCCACTTCGCGCGGGAGCCCCCATGTTCAATCGCAACGCCGGCATCATCCTGCTGATCGCCCTGGCGGCGGGTCTCGGCCTGCTGGCCGCCCAGCAGCTGTTCGCGCCGAAGCCGCCGGCCAATGCCCCGGCCACCGAAGCGATCACGCTGTACCCGCAGCCGCGCGAACTGCCCGACTTCAACCTGGCCCAGTCCGACGGCACCCGCCTGATCCCGGGCGAACTGAAGGGCCACTGGACCCTGGTATTCCTGGGCTTCACCTTCTGCCCGGACGTCTGCCCGACCACCCTGGCCGAGCTGGCCGGCGCGCAGAACCAGTGGGAAGCCCTGCCCGACAGCCTGCGCCCACGCGTGCTGTTCATCTCGGTCGACCCCGACCGCGACAGCGCCACCCGCCTCGGCGAGTACGTGCACGGTTTCCACAAGGACACCCTGGCCGCCACCGCTGACGTTCCCTCGCTGGAGCGCTTCGCCACCTCGTTGGGCTTCGTGTTCCAGAAGGTGCCGGGCAAGCATTTCGACGAGAACCCCGAGGATTACACCGTCGAGCATTCGGCCAGCCTGGCCGTGCTCGACCCGCAGGGCCGACTTGCCGGCCTGGTACGCCCCCCGTTCAACGCGCCGGCCATTGCCCGCGACCTGCAGAAGCTGACCGAGAAAACCGCCCCATGAGCCTCACCACCGCCCTGACGTACGCCCTGCCACACCGCCTGCTGTCCTCGATGGCGCGTTCGCTGGCGTACTCGGACGATCCGCGCGTATCGCGCTGGCTGATCGACACGGTCACCCGCAAGTTCAACGTCAACCTGGACGAAGCGGCCAACCCGGACCCGCGCAGCTATGCGACCTTCAACCAGTTCTTCACCCGTGCGCTGAAGCCGGGTGCGCGCGTGGCTGACGCCGATCCGCGCAGCCTGGTGATGCCGGCCGACGGCCGCATCAGCCAGCTGGGGAAGATCGAGGCCGGCCGCATCTTCCAGGCCAAGGGCCAGTCATTCACCGCTGCCGAACTGCTGGGCAGTGACGAGGACGCCAAGCCATATAACGATGGCCTCTACGCCACGGTGTACCTGTCGCCGCGCGATTACCACCGCGTGCACATGCCGTGGACCGGAACCCTGCGTGAGACCGTGCACGTGCCGGGGCGCCTGTTCAGCGTTGGTCCGGCGGCAGTGAACGGCGTACCGCGCCTGTTCGCCCGCAACGAGCGCCTGGTCTGCCACTTCGACACCAGCTTCGGGCCGATGGTCAGCGTGATGGTCGGTGCGCTGCTGGTGTCCGGGGTGGAAACCGTGTGGAGCGGCGAAGAGATTCCGCACTATGGCGACCGCATCACCCGCAAGGACTACCGCGGCCAGGGCATCAGGCTGGAGCGCTTTGCCGAGATGGCGCGCTTCAACTACGGCTCCACCGTGATCGTACTGCTGCCGCCGGGCGTGGCTGACTTCGCCCCGCAGCTGGGCGCTGAAAGCCCGGTGCAGCTGGGCCAGGCGCTGGCGAAGCTGCGCTGAGGCTTCGGTAGTGCCGGCCGCTGGCCGGCATCTCCGCTGATCCAACGCGTCGAGCATTGCCGGCCAGCGGCCGGCACTACCGGTACGCGCGTTACTGCAGGGACGGGGCCGGACCGACGTCCATGCCGTCGTAGTCTTCCACGCCCTTCTCCGCGGCCAGCGCTGCGAATTCCTGGTTGCGGCGGTCAAGCGAGGCTTCGTCGTGGATCTCCACGCGCTCCACATGCAGCACGTGGAACGGCGCGTCGCCCTCTTCCGGATCCTGTTCGAACAATTCCACGAAGGTGTAACCCTGCGCCTGCAGGTGCTGCGCCAGTGCCTGCAACGGCTCGGCAGTGGAGTGCACGAAGAAGTACCCCCACAGCAACGGGCCGGTGATGTCCCAGTCGGTGTTTTCGCGGAGGTTGGCGAACAGGTTGCGGGTGTCTTCGAGGTCCATGCGGATTCCAGGGTCGGGGGGATTACTTGTCGCAGCCCTGCAGCTTCAGCGTCTGGCCGTGGCGCAGGCTGTAGGCCGGGGCCTTCAGGCCATTGGCGCGGGCCAGGGTGGGCACGTCGCACTGGAACTTGGCCGCGATGGCGCCCAGGGTTTCACCCCGGCCCACCTTGTGGCTGCGCACCGGCTTCGGGCGCGCCGCCGGGCGCGGCGTGACCACCGGAGCAACCGGCGTGGTCGGCACGCTGGTGGACGCGGCCGCATCGGCCACCGGCACCACGCCGCCCACGGCCACGCTTCCGGTGTAGCTGGTCGCGGCCGGGCGCTTGATTGCTGCGTTCAGATCGGCGGTGATCAGCGTGCGGGCCAGGTCGGCACGCGGGCCACTGACGCAGTTGCGCTGGTACAGGCCGGCGATGCGGGTGGTGGCATTGATCAGCGTGCCGGCCGGGATCCAGCCATCGGCCTCATAGCGCGGGTTGAGGTTGCGCAGCGCGCGCATGTAGCCATCGCGGGTGCCGTGGCTGCCCAGGCAGATGGTCAGTTCGTAGATGGTGGTCGACTTGGCCAGGCGCAGCGTGGCCGGCTGCGCGCTGATCTTCGGGAACTCCACGCCGTACTGCTGCGGGTGCAGGAAGATCCAGGCCGCGGCGATCACCATCGGCACGTAGTCCTTGGTCTCGCCGGGGAACTGGTTGTAGACGCTGTCGGTCCAGAAGCTCTGCCCGGCGCTCTGCTTGAACACGCGCGCGGCGCGGCCTTCGCCACCATTGTAGGCGGCCACCGACATTTCCACGTTGTTGTTCAGTTCGCGCAGGCGTTCGTTGAGGTAGCTGGCGCTGGCTTCGGCGGCGCTGCGCGCGTCAAAGCGGGTGTCGAAGCCGGTGCCGTCCGGGCCGAGGCCGAAGCGGCGGCCGGTGGCCGGCATGAACTGCATCAGGCCCGCCGCGCCGGCGCGCGAGGAGGCATGCACGCGGCCGTTGGATTCCTTGGCCATGATGCCGAACAGCAGCGCTTCGGGCAGGCCACGCTTCTCCCACTCCGGCCACATCACCGCACGCAGGTTCTGGTAGTTCTCGTAGCTGGTCAGCAACGCCGGGCGCATGTCGGTCAGCCAGCGGCGGATGCCGGCCTGCACCGCCGGGTTGTATTCGACCATGCTGTCGAAGGCGTGCCGCTTGTCGTTCAGCAGCGCGGCAGCGCGCGCGGCCTCCGGTACGTCGGCGGTAAGCGGGCCGATGTGGTCGGGGTCGGCTTCCAGGCGATCACCGCCCTCGTCGGCCACGTCATCGCTGGCGGCCGCGTCGGCGTCGTGCTTGAGCAGGCGCTTGTAGCTGGCCAGCAGGGTGCCCATCTGGCAGCCCTTCTGCTTCACGCAGTCGTTGAGGACATCTTCCATGTCCTCCAGCGCGGCGTCGGCTTCGTTGCTGCCCTTGGGGTCGGCATTGGCGACCAGCAGCAGCGCATCGCTGTAACGCTTCTCGGCGACGGTCATGCGCTGCTGCAGCGCATCCACCTTCACCTTGTCCCGGGCCGAAACCCGCTGCGCATGGGCGTCGGGCGCCAGGGAAACCAGGCCGGCCAGGGCCAGCAGCGGCCAACCGCGGGAAATCAGGACAGGAACGGGCATTGATGGCACTGTGTGCGAAACAGGCAGGCAGAGTAGCGGCGCCGCCAAGGTCCGGGCAAGCCGACCTTCGGACCGTCACCGCCGGCGGTTAACATTGGGCTATTCACCACAAGGGCTGGACCATGGATCCGATTCTGCTCGGCAAAGGCATCACCGACGATGTGGCCGTCACCCTGCTGCCGAAACTCGGCAACCGCCACGGCCTGGTGGCCGGCGCCACCGGTACCGGCAAGACCGTGACCCTGATGACCCTGGCCGAGGGCTTCTCGCGGCTGGGCGTGCCGGTGTTCCTGGCCGATGTGAAGGGCGATGTGTCCGGCCTGGCGGTGCCCGGCACCGGCGCCGAGAACCTGCTCAAGCGCGCCGCCGAGATCGGCGTGGCCGACTACGCACCGGCCGCCAGCCCGACCATTTTCTGGGACCTGTACGGCAAGCTGGGTCACCCGGTGCGCACCACGGTCAGCGAGATGGGCCCGACCCTGCTGGCGCGCATCCTCGAGTTGAACGACACCCAGTCCGGCGTGCTCGACATCGTGTTCAAGCTGGCCGACGACCGTGGCCTGCTGCTGCTGGACATGGATGACCTGCGCGCGCTGCTCGGCCTGGTGGCCGAGGAGCGCAAGGACATCTCCACCGAGTACGGCCTGGTCAGCGCGCAGTCCATCGCTGCGATCCAGCGGTCGGTGCTGCGCCTGGCGCAGGATGGCGGCGAGAACTTCTTCGGTGAGCCGGCCCTGGAACTGGCCGACATCATGCGGGTCAATCACGACGGCCGCGGCATGATCGGCATCCTTGCCGCCGACCAGCTGGTGCTCAAGCCGAAGCTGTATTCCACCTTCCTGTTGTGGCTGCTGTCGGAGCTGTTCGAGCAGCTGCCGGAGGTGGGCGACCTGGACAAGCCGAAGCTGGTCTTCATCTTCGACGAAGCGCACCTGCTGTTCGACGATGCACCGCCGTCGCTGGTGCAGCGCATCGAGCAGGTGGTGCGCCTGATCCGCTCCAAGGGCGTGGGCGTGTACTTCTGCTCGCAGTTCCCTGATGACGTGCCGGGCAACATCCTCGGCCAGCTCGGCAACCGCGTGCAGCATGCGCTGCGTGCATTCACCCCGCGCGACCAGAAGGCAGTGAAGACTGCTGCCGAGACCTTCGTGCCGAACCCGAAGCTGGACGTGGCCAAGGTGCTCAGCCAGCTCGGTACCGGCGAAGCGCTGGTGTCCACGCTGCAGGACAAGGGTGTGCCGATGCCGGTGCAGCAGACGATGATCGCGCCGCCGCGCTGCCGGATGGGGCCGATCACCGACGCCGAGCGTGCCCAGGTGCGTGCCGGCAGCCCGGTCGGCAGCCGCTACGACACCGCGATCAACCGCGAATCGGCCGCCGAACTGCTGGCCCAGCGTGCGCAGAAGACCGTCGAACAGGCGCAGGCACCGGCCGCGCGCAGCCGCGAGCAGGACGAAGCGCAGGAAGGCGGTTTCGGCCAAGCGATCAAGGACGCGATCTTCGGCACCAAGCGCCGCCAGGGCATGATCGAAACCATGGCCAAGCAGACCACGCGCACCGTCGGCACCAAGCTGGGCAACCAGATCGTGCGTGGCATCCTGGGTGGCATTTTCGGCGGCAAGCGCTGATCCGCCACTACTGGGGTCGGATCCCTTTCCTGCGGAAAGGATCCGACCCCATCGTCCCCCTGAAAAGAAATCGCACCACATGTCGCGTTGGCGTCCCCCTGCAGAAAAGAGTACCGCCCTGATCACCGCCTCCGGCCATGCCCGGCTGAAGGCCGAGCTGGATGACCTATGGCGTGTGCGCCGCCCCGAGGTGGTGAAGGCACTGGCCGCGGCCGCTGCGGAAGGCGACCGTTCGGAAAACGCCGAGTACACCTATCGCAAGAAGCAGCTGGGCGAGATCGACCGTCGTGTGCGCTACCTGACCAAGCGGTTGGAATCGCTACGCGTGGTTGATACCACGCCGACCGATCCGCTGGCGGTGTTCTTCGGCGCATGGGTGGAACTGGAGAACGTGGACAGCGGTGAGACCAGCCGCTATCGCATTGTCGGGCCGGATGAGACCGATGCTGGGCTGGGTTGGATCAGCATCGATTCCCCCCTGGCGCGTGCGCTGCTGAAGAAGCGGCTGGATGATGAATTTTCGGTGGAACTGCCCGGCGGCCAGTTCAACTTCGCGGTGATCAGCGTGGAATACGAACCGCTGTAGCGTCGACTGTCAGTCGACTACCGCGCCAAGCGCGGCACAAACCTCCGCAGCCGGACGGTGAACGCACCGCGCTCCTCATCGCGGTTGATGACTCGTCGAAGCCATCTGTCGGGCGTTCACGGCCTCGGAACGAAGAGCAGTCGACTGACAGTCGACTCTACATAGCCCTGTGCAACGGCGGCGGGTACTGGCGGCCGGCACGCAGCGGGCGGAAGTACGCGGCATCTGCATAGAAGGCGGCATCCTGTCCCTGGTGCCAGCCCGGGATTCCCGCCAGCGGCAGCGGACGCAACTGCAGGGGATCGGTCACTGCCCTGCCCTCGGCGATGGCCGCGGTCACTGCGTCAACGCAGGCATCATCGACTTCACCGTGCACCACCACGCACTTGCCGACCAGCAGGCGCCCCGGTAGCAGCGCCTGCTCCATCAACGCGTGCCCGAATATCGCAGCGATAGCGATGTCACCACTCTGCCAGCGCGCAGGCTCGAACAACGCCGGCCAATCATGCACGTCCCATGCGGCCAACACGTCCTCATCGCGCACACGCACGATCACACCGGTTTCGTCGAACTGGGTCAGCGCGGCCTGCGCGCGATTGCGCTGGCCCGGCGGCATGGATGCGATATGCCTGCACTGCTGCACATTGAGCACCTGCTTGAGCTGCGGGTAACGGGCCCACACCAGTGCATTGAACAGGTCATGCCAGTTGTCGGCGCGGGTGGCGATGCGCCCCTGTGCGATGCGGGCTTCGTAGTGCAGGCCGTCGGCCAGCAGCGCGGCATCCTGCTCGACCAGGTGCTTGCCGGGCAGCGTGAGGCGTGCCTCGAGCGCTGCAATGGACGGCCACTCAGGGCTGACCAGCAGGTCATGGACGTCGCGCAACCCGGCAAACACCGGGTGCGCGAACACCTGCGGATCGACCGCCGCACGCGGCGGCGGCACGAAGCGGCGGACACCGCTGCCGTCACCGGCGGCGGTCGTCGCCGCGGTCACAGCATCTTGAGATCGAATACCGGGCGGGTAGCGGCCGGCAGCGCATCACCGTACAGGTCGTGCTCATCGCTCTCGGTGATTTCCACGTCGACGAACTCACCCACGCGCAGCGGCACCTGGTCGGCGTTCTGGATATGCACCAGGCCGTCGATCTCCGGCGCATCGGCCTTGGAACGGGCCACGGCGATATCACCTTCGATGGCATCGACCAGGCACTGCTGCACGGTACCGATCTTGGCTTCCAGGCGCGCGGCGGAAATCTGCGCCTGCTTCTCCATGAAACGGGCCAGGCGTTCCTGCTTCACTTCTTCCGGCACCGCATCGGGCAGGTCGTTGGCGGTGGCACCTTCGACCGGTGAGTAGGCAAACGCACCGACGCGATCCAGCTGTGCCTCGTCCAGGAACGACAGCAGTTCTTCGAACTCGGCCTCGGTCTCGCCCGGGAAGCCGACGATGAAAGTCGAACGCACGGTGATGTCCGGCGCGATGCGGCGCCAGTTCTGCACACGCTCCAGGGTCTTCTCGACCGCACCCGGACGCTTCATCAGGCGCAGGATGCGCGGGCTGGCATGCTGGAACGGAATGTCCAGGTACGGCAGGATGCGGTTCTCGGCCATCAGCGGCACCACCTCGTCCACGTGCGGGTACGGGTAGACGTAGTGCATGCGAACCCACGCATCCAGCTCGGACAGACCTTCGCACAGTGCCTTCAGGCGGGTCTGGTAGGCCTTGTTGCGCCACATCTTCTCGGCGTACTTCACGTCCACGCCATAGGCCGAGGTGTCCTGCGACACCACCAGCAGCTCGCGCACGCCACCACGCACCAGGCGCTCGGCCTCACGCAGCACCTCGTCGACCGGGCGCGAGACCAGCTTGCCGCGCATCGACGGGATGATGCAGAAGCTGCACTTGTGGTTGCAGCCTTCGGAAATCTTCAGGTAGGCATAGTGGCGCGGGGTCAGCTTGATGCCGTAGTCAGGCACCAGGTCCACGAACGGATCGTGCTTGGGCGGCAGTGCTTCATGCACCGCTTCCATCACGCTGTGGTAGTCCTGCGGGCCGGACACCGCCAGCACGTTCGGATACGCCTCGCGGATCTGCTCCGGGCGCTTGCCCAGGCAGCCGGTGACGATGACCTTGCCGTTCTGGTTCATCGCCTCGCCAATCGCGTCCAGCGACTCGGTCACCGCCGAATCGATGAAGCCGCAGGTGTTGACCACCACCACATCGGCCGAATCGTAGGACGGGACGATGTCGTAACCTTCCGAGCGGAGCTGGGTGAGGATGCGCTCGGAATCGACAAGGGCCTTCGGGCAGCCAAGGCTGACGAAGCCGACTTTGGGGTTCAGCTGGGACATGGAATCGCGGGACTCTGGGGGCCTGGGCCCCTGCCGGCATGGCAGGGGGTCCTGGGGGCCGGGGCCTGAAAGGGCGCAAGTATACCGGGGTTGGCGGCCGGGCTCTGAATGGCCAGCCGCCCGATCGCGCACAGCCGCTGACACCGCGCTAACCCGCGCAGCACCGACAATGCAGTCCTGTCCCTGCAACGAGAGTAGATGACGATGGCCGAGTGGATCACCCTGGATACGCACCACGGCGCGGTACGGGCCTGGCAGGCACTCCCCGAGGGCACCGCGCGAGGCGGGCTGGTGGTGGTGCAGGAAATCTTCGGCGCCAACCCGCACATCCGCGGCGTGGCCGAACGCTTCGCCGCCGAGGGCTATGCGGTGCTGGCACCGTCGTTCTTTGACCTGGTCGATGGCCCCGATGCCGACTCGGATGCCCTGCCCTACGACGCCGACGGCGTGAAGCAGGGCTTGGAACGGGTCAGCGCGCTGGGCATGGAGAAGGCGCTGGAAGTGGTCCGCGCGGCGGCCACCCGGCTGGCCCCCTACGGCAAGGTCGGCACCGTCGGCTACTGCTGGGGCGGTACGGTAGCGATGCTGTCCGCAGTGCGCCTGGGCCTGCCCTCTGTCAGCTACTACGGCGCGCGCAACGTCCAGTTCCTCGATGAGACGCCGAAGGCGCCGGTGATCTTCCACTTCGGCGCCCAGGACCGCAGCATCCCGCCGGAAGCGGTCCAGGCCCATCGCGAGAAGCTGCCGCAGATGGCCACCTTCGTCTATCCGGCCGACCACGCCTTCAACCGGGAGGTCGGACATGCGTATGATCCAGACAGCGCCGCCCTGGCGCTGCAACGCACCCTGGACTTCTTCTCGGAGCATCTTGGATGAGCGAATTCGAACTCGATTCACGCCTGGCCACCGATAGCGTGCTGGTGGCCGAAGGACCGTTGTCGCAAGTGCGGCTGATGAACGACGAACGATTCCCGTGGCTGGTACTGGTACCGCGCCTGGCCGGGGTCACCGAGTGGATCGAGCTGGACGGCGAGCAGCAGGACAAGCTGCGCACCGAGCTCAACCGCGCCTGCAAGGCCCTGAAGGGCGCCGACGGGGTGGAGAAGATCAACATCGGCGCGTTGGGCAACATCGTGCGCCAGCTGCACTTCCACGTGATCGGCCGCCATGACGGTGATCCGGCCTGGCCGGGCCCGGTCTGGGGCAGCGGTCCCGCGCACCGCTACGAAGCGGCCGCACTGGACCAGCATGTCGCCTACTGGAAGGAACGGCTAGGATATCCGGCCCACACCTGAGCCTTCGCCGACCCGATGCGATTCAACCTCGTTGCCGCCATCCTGCTGATCCTGATCGGCCTGTTCATGCTCGCCAGCAACCTCGGCTGGACGCACCTGAACCTGTCAAAGCTGCTGCTGACCTGGTGGCCGGTGGCGCTGGTGGGTGTCGGGATCGCGATGCTGTTCGGGCGCGGAAAGTAACGAAGGCGGCGCATTGCGCCGCCCTCGTTCATGCAGAGCCGAGCCATGCTCGGCTGCCCCGCCTTGAAGCCGAGCATGGCTCGGCTCCACAAACCGCCTGCAATCTTCAGGTCCGCGGCAGGGTCACACCGGTCTGGCCCTGGTACTTGCCGCCACGATCGCGGTACGACGTCTCGCAGATATCATCGGCCGCGGCCTGGAAGAACAGCATCTGTGCAACGCCTTCGTTGGCGTAGATGCGCGCCGGCAGCGGCGTGGTGTTGCTGAATTCCAGGGTGACGTGGCCTTCCCATTCCGGCTCCAGCGGCGTCACGTTGACGATGATGCCGCAGCGCGCATAGGTGCTCTTGCCCAGGCACACCACCAGGGTGTCGCGGGGGATGCGGAAGTACTCGACGGTACGCGCCAGGGCGAAGCTGTTCGGCGGAATGATGCACTCGTCGGCGGTGATGTCGACGAAGCTGCCCGAGTCGAAATGCTTGGGATCGACGATGGTCGAGTTGATGTTGGTGAACACCTTGAACTCGCGCGAGCAGCGCACGTCGTAGCCATAGCTGGACGTGCCGTAGCTGACGATGCGCTCGCCGTTGGCCTGCTTGACCTGCCCTGCCTCGAACGGCTCGATCATGCCGTGCTGCTCGGACATGCGGCGGATCCAACGGTCACTCTTGATGCTCATGCTTTGTCCTGGGGGATACGAGGGGCGCGAGGATTCTAGCAGGGGGCCGGGCATCGCCGACGGCCCCGGCCGAGGTGCTTACAGCAGCGACGACAGGATCGGAATCGACGCCCGCGGGCGCTTGCCCACTTCCTCGATCAGGCGCTGCGCGGCATGGCGGTAGGCCTGCGCCGGCACCGAATCGGGCTGCGCCACGGTGATCGGGGTACCGCTATCGCCCTGCTCGCGGATGCCGATCTGCAGCGGCAGCGATCCCAGCAGCGGCACGCCGTACTGCGCGGCCATGCGCTCGCCACCGCCCTCGCCGAACAGATGCTCGACATGCCCGCAGTTGCTGCAGGTGTGCACGGCCATGTTCTCGACAATGCCCAGCACCGGCACCTCGACCTTCTCGAACATCTTCAGCGCCTTCTTCGCATCCAGCGTGGCGATGTCCTGCGGCGTGGTGACGATCACCGCACCGGCCAGCGGAATCTTCTGGGTCAGGGTCAGCTGGATGTCGCCGGTGCCCGGCGGCAGGTCGATCAGCAGGAAATCCAGGTCATCCCACAGCGTGTCGTTGAACAGCTGGGTCATTGCCGAGGTGGCCATCGGACCGCGCCAGATCATCGGCGTGTCCTCTTCGATCAGGTAACCGATCGACATCGTGTCCACGCCGAACGCGCGCAGGGGCTCGATGCTCTTGTTGTCGGGACTTTCCGGCCGCCCGGACAAGCCCAGCATGGCGGGCACGCTGGGGCCGTAGATGTCCGCGTCCAGCACGCCGACACGTGCGCCCAGCTGCTGCAGCGCCACGGCCAGATTGACCGCGGTGGTCGACTTGCCCACGCCGCCCTTGCCGGAGCCGACCGCGATGACATTGCGGATGCGGGCATGTGGCGTCAGTCCCTTCTGGACCTGGCTGGCATGGGGGCGGCGGGGGGAACTGTTCACAACGGGCACCAGCTGTATCAGGGGGAATAACCCAACATCATACAAGCTGGACGTAGCCTGACTGAAATTCAGGATTGCTACAGATTCGTGCACAGATTGTTAAGTTCATGTTACGTTCCTGAAGCACTGTTTTGGGCTGCGGAGCTGGTTTCCAGCGCGCACGATGGCGCATGCGCAGTGCCGATTTTTGTTTTTGCTCTCTATTGGAACTACATGAAATACGCAAGCAACACCGCACGTCGCAACACGCTCGCCGTCGCCCTGATTTCCGCCCTGATGGCCGCCGCCCCGGCAATGGCCCAGGACAAGGCGACCAACCTGGACAAGATCACCGTCACCGGTTCGCTGATCCCGCAGACCCAGGTTGAAACCCAGACCCCGGTGATGTCCATCACCGCCGAAGACATCCAGACCCGCGGCTTCAGCAGCGTTGCTGAAGTGCTGCAGCAGTCCTCGCTGACCACCGGCGGCCTGCAGGGTGGCCAGACCTCGGGTTCGTTCACCCAGGGCGCTGAAGCAGCCGGCATGTTCGGCCTGAACCCGGGTTACACCAAGTACCTGATCAACGGCCGCCCGATGCTCTCGTATCCGGCGCTGTACAACGGTAGCGACACCTTCAACAACATCAGCGGCATTCCGATCGACATCGTCGAGCGCATCGAAGTGCTGCCCGGTGGCCAGTCCTCGCTGTACGGCTCGGACGCGATCGCCGGTGTGGTCAACATCATCCTGAAGGAGCGCATGGACGGCGGTACGATGACCGTCCGTGGCGGCACCTACACCGAAGGCGGCGGCAGCAATATCCGCTTCAGCGCAGCCAAGGGCTTCAACGCGTTCGACGACCGCTTCCACGCGCTGGTCAACGTGCAGATCGAGAACGGCAGCCCGATCTGGGGCTACCAGCGTGACATCACCAAGCAGAACAACCCGGTCGGCTACACCGCGCAGGTGCCGTCGAACGACTTCGCCGTCATCACCAATGCAGACAACAAGCTGCTGATGATGGACCCGAGCCGCTGCGCCAACGTGGCAGGCCTGTACGACGGCACCACCGTCGTCGGCAAGCGCGCGTCGGGCGAGTCCTGCGGTTCGGTGTACAGCGCCGGCTACAAGACCCTGAAGAACGGCAAGAACAGCGGCCAGTTCTACTCGTCGATGACCTTCGACGTGAACGACAACTTCCAGCTGTTCGCCGACGTGCTGTACAGCAAGGAAAAGACCGAGTTCACCTCCGGCTCCAGCGCCCTTTGGTGGGGCACGAAGTCGGTCATGGGTGGCTTCTACGACCAGGGCGCAGGCAAGGTCGTGAACCTGCAGCGCGCCTTCGCGCCGGAGGAGATCGGCGCAGGCGACTACAACAACATCCTGAATTCCGATGAGAGCCGCGCCTACCAGGTCACCCTGGGCGGCAAGGGCATGGTCGGCGACTGGGATTACAGCGCCAGCTTCACCCGTGGCGAGTACCGCCTGGACCAGAACCGCTTCGTGCGCTGGAAGGACAAGATCGAGGACTTCTTCGGCCAGACCGTGCTGGGCCCGCGCCTGGGCACCTACACCGACCCGAAGGACCCGACCGCCACGTTCGGCATCTACAACCCGAACTACGCTGCCTTTTACTCGCCGATCACCCCGGACCAGTTCGCCAGCTTCACCGGCTACGGCACCCACCGCAGCAAGACCTGGCAGAACCTGGGTCGCGTGCAGGTGACCAACGGCTCGCTGTTCAGCCTGCCGGGCGGTGACGCCGGCCTGGCCGTCGTGCTGGAAGGTGGCAGCGAAGGTTGGGACTACTCGCCGGACCAGGCCTTCGTCGACGGCAACGTGTGGGGCACCACCGCCGTCGCGGGCGCCGGCCACCGCAGCAACTACGCGGTCACCAGCGAACTGCGCATGCCGCTGCTGGAGAAGCTGACCGTCAGCGCCTCGGGCCGTTATGACGCTTTCAAGATCGCCGACAAGACCGTCGACAAGGCCACTTACAGCATCGGCCTGGAATTCCGTCCGATCGAGAGCCTGCTGCTGCGCGGCAAGTACGGCACCGCCTTCCGTGCACCGACCCTGTCCGATGCCTTCCAGGGCATGAGCGGCTCGTACTCGTCCGGCCAGAATGACTACTACCGCTGCAGCCAGCTGGGCTACGGCCTGCGTGACGAGGCCTGCTCGTTCTACAAGAACACCTCGGTGTACAGCGAAAAGTCCGGCAATCCGGACCTGAAGCCGATCACCGCCGACGTGTGGAGCGCAGGCGTGGTGTGGGCCCCGGTGAGCAACTTCTCGCTGTCGGCCGACTACTACAACTGGAAGATCAAGAACGAGGTCAAGACCCTCAGCACCGACCAGCTGCTGCTGGCCGAGTACCAGTGCCACAACGGCCTGCCGAACAACACCTCGGCCAGCTGCCAGAACGTCACCGACTGGGTGTCGCGCGATGCCGGCGGCAACCTGACCCGGGTGTACACGCCGAAGCTCAACGTCGCCAGCCAGAACCTGGAAGCGGTGACGGTGGCGGCCAAGTACCAGCAGGATATCGGCCGCTTCGGCTCGCTGATGTTCTCCGGCAACTACACGAACATGCTGAAGCGTGAAGTGCAGCCGATGCCGGGCGCCGCCAAGCTCGACCTGCTGAGCGATCCGTACAACATGTGGTACTACGACAACTTCGCCAAGGTCCGTGGCGATCTGTCGGTGGCCTGGAACATCGCCAAGTTCACCACCACCGTGTACGCCAACTACGTCGGCAGCACCCCGAACTACCTGGCCTACACCGGCCGCAGCTACGGCTATGTCCACTCTTCCGGTGCCAAGGCCGGTAAGTGGGGTTCGTACACCACGTACAACCTGAGCATGAACTACCAGGCACAGGACGATCTGGTCCTGTCGCTGATGGTCAACAACGTGTTCAACAAGCTGCCGGAAGGCCAGCGCTACAACTACCCGGGCAACGAATCGACCCCGTTCAATGACGGCTTCTACAGCGTCTACGGCCGCCAGATCTCGGCCCAGGTCAAGTACAACTTCTGATCCCGTCGTTTTCCGGACTTCGTGTCTGGACCAGGCCCCGCTTCGGCGGGGCCTTTTTTTTTACTTCTATGCGGCATGGGGAAAGCCCGCGACGTATCGATTGTTAATGTCAGTTGAATTTATCAAATATTCATTTTTCCTGCTTTCCGATAATCCGGAAAAGGGCAGAAATGCCTGTGGAGAAGGGGCTTTTCACCAAGCGCGCAACCGTCCGTCACCGACCGTTACAGAACTACGCAAGGCACGTTAAGCGTGTGTTACGTTGACGCCACGCCGCCAAACCGCATAGGCAAGGCAGCTGAACAGAATCGAAATCCCAGGAAAGGGATACACGCGTCATCACGATCACACGGAGTAATCGCATGTCTCGTCGTCGCTTCGCATTCTCGCACCACCCGCTCACCCACGCCGTCGCCTGCGGCTTGTTGCTGACCGGCAGCAGCGCCACCGTACTCGCCCAGGACAGCAGCAAGGCCGCGACCAACCTGGACCGGGTCACGGTCACCGGCTCGCTGATCCCGCAGACGCAGATCGAAAACCAGACGCCGGTGCTGACCATCAGCGCCGAGGCGATTCAGGCGCGCGGTTTCTCCAGCGTTGCCGAAGTGTTGCAGCAGTCCTCGTTGACCACCGGCGGCCTGCAAGGCGGCCAGACCTCGGCATCCTTCACCCAGGGTGCTGAAGCGGCTGGCATGTTCGGCTTGAACCCGGGCTACACCAAGTACCTGATCAACGGCCGCCCGATGCTCTCGTATCCGGCGCTGTACAACGGCAGCGACGCGTTCAACAACATCAGCGGCATCCCCATCGACATCGTCGACCGCATCGAGGTGCTGCCGGGTGGCCAGTCATCCCTGTACGGTTCGGACGCGATCGCCGGCGTGGTCAACATCATCCTCAAGGAACGCATGGACGGCGGCACGCTGAACGTGCGCGGCGGCGCCTATTCCGATGGCGGTGGCGCCAGCTTCCGCGTGAGCGGCGCCAATGGCTTCAACAGCAAGGACGATCGCTTCCGCGCCCTGGTCAATGTGCAGTATGAAAAGACCAACCCGATCTGGGGTTACCAGCGCGACATCACCAAGCAGAACAATCCGCATGGCTACACGCGCCAGCTGCCCTCGAACGACTTCCTGGTCTTCGACGCGGATACCAATGATTTCCTGATGATGGATCCGAACAACTGCGCCGGCGTTTCCGGCCAGTTCGGCGGCACCACCATCCTCGGTACGCGCCGCGCTGGACAATCCTGCGGCTCCGCGTTCGGTGCGGGTTACAAGACGATCAAGAACAGCAAGGAAAGCAGCCAGTTCTATTCGTCGCTGACCTACGATGTGAATGACAACCTGCAGCTGTTCGGCGATGTCCTCTACAGCTACGAAACCGTCAAGTACAACACCGGTGCCGGCTACAACTACTGGGGCACGGACATCAGCATGGGTCCGTTCTTCGATCAGTCCAGTGGTCGCTATCTGGGGCTGCAACGCGTGTTCGCACCCGAAGACATCGGCGGCATTGGCTACCGCGACATCATGAATACCGACCGCAGCAAGTCCTATCAGGTCACGCTCGGTGCACGCGGCGCGATCGGCAGCAACTGGGACTACGAGGCCAGCGTCACCCGCGGCGAGTACAAGCTCAACGAGCGTGGCTATGCACGCTGGAACGACCCGATCAACAACTGGTTTGCCGACAACGTGCTGGGACCGGTGCTGGGCCAGACCGACGACGGCTACAACATCTACAACCCGAACTGGGGCGCTTTCTATTCCCAGCTGCCGCAAGGGGCCTTCCAGAGCTTCACCGGCTTCACCACCAGCCGCAGCCGCACCTGGCAGACCCAGACCCGCGCGCAGATCACCAACAGCTCGCTGTTCAGGCTGCCCGGTGGCGACGCCGGCTTTGCCGCCGTGGTTGAAGGCGGCAGCGAAGGGTGGAACTACACGCCGGACGTGCGCCTGACCGACGGTACGGTGTTCGGTACCACCTCGGTGGCGGGCAACGGCCATCGCAGCAACTACGCTGTCACCAGCGAACTGCGTCTGCCGTTGCATGACATGCTGACGGTCACCGCTTCCGGCCGCTACGACAACTTCAAGATCGCCGGCCATACCGTAGACAAGCCCACCTACAGCATCGGCCTCGAGTTCCGCCCCTTCGAAAGCCTGCTGGTCCGCGGCAAGTACGGCACCGCGTTCCGCGCCCCGTCCCTGCCCGATGCCTTCCAGGGCAAGAGCGGCTACTACGCCAATGGGTCCAAGGATTACTACCGCTGTGGCCAGCTCGGGTTCGATCCGTCCAACACGGTCGACTGCCGCTACGGCAGCGTGTCGGTGTTCGGCACCCAGTCGGGCAATCCGGAGCTGAAGCCGATTACCGCCGATGTGTGGAACGCGGGCCTGGTGTGGGCGCCGATCAACAACCTGTCGGTGTCCCTGGACTACTACAACTGGAAGATCAAGAACGAGGTCAACACCCTCAGCTCCGACCAGTTGCTGCTGGCCGAGTACTACTGCCGCAACGGCCTGACCAACACCGCCGGCGCCACCTGCGAGGAAGTGGCCAACTGGGTCACCCGTGATGCCACCGGCGCGCTGGAGGAGATCTACACGCCGAAGCTGAACGTGGCACGGCAGAACCTCGAGGCGGTCACTGCCAGCTTCAAGTACGTACAGGACATCGGTCGCTTCGGTTCGCTGCAGTTCTCCAGCAACTACACCAACATGCTCAAGCGTGAACTGCAGCCGCAGCTCAACGACCCGTTCCTGGATCTGCTGGGCAACCCGTACGCAATGTGGGTGTACGACTCCTACGCCAAGGTCCGGGCTGACGGCTCGATCGGCTGGGCGATCGACAAGTTCACCACCACGCTGTACTTCAATTACATCGGCCGCACGCCGAACTACCTGTCCTACCTGGGCCGTGGCTATGACTATGTCGATCCGACGTCCGGCTACAAGGCTGGCAAGTGGGGCTCTTACACGACGTACAACCTGAGCGTGAACTACCGCGCGATGGACAACCTGACGTTCTCGCTGATGGTCAACAACCTGTTCAACAAGGTGCCGGACAACCAGCAGCACTCCTACGCGGGCAACATCGACGTGCCGTACAACAACTCCCTGTACAACGCCTACGGAAGGGCGATCTACGTCCAGGCCCAGTACGACTTCGGCAGGAAGTAAGCACAGCCGCAGGATGGTGGGAGCCTCTCATCGAGGGGCCTCCCTGCGGAAACCGGATGCTTGCCCGCAAGGGCATCGGTGCTGCTCATCGCACCCGGAGCGTTACCCTGAACAGCGCCTCCCATGACTGAGGCCGCCCTGAGACCCGATGTCCCGCATCGGGTCTTTTCCGTTTCTGGCCCTTGCGCCCGCCCATGACCTTCGACACCCTTGCAGGCCAGGCCGGCGGCGTATCGTTCGGCCCACGGCCGTCCCTGCGGCCCTTCCCTGACTCACTCGGCCTGGAGGCCATCAAAGTGACCCGTACTCCCAAGATCGTGCTGCTGACCCTGGCCGTTTCGGCCGCGCTGGTTGGCTGCGGCAAGAACGAAACCCCGGCCAAGGATGCCACCGCCTCCACGCCGGCTGCCGCCGAAGCCACAAACTACACGCTGGACGAGAGCAAGCTGCCGGCCTACAACGCCTTCCAGCCCAGCGACCTCGATACCAGCAAGGACGCCTGTGGCGCCTTCGGCGACTACGTCAACAGCAAGTGGCTGGCCGCCAATGAAATCCCGGGCGACCGCACCAGCTGGGGCGCCTTCACCATCCTCGACGAGCGTTCGGTGGCCGTGCAGCACCAGCTGGCCGAACAGGTCGCGCAGGTGAAGACCCCGAACCACATCGAGAAGATCGTCGGTGACCTGTGGGCCACCGGCATGGACGAGGCCAAGATCAACGCCCAGGGCATCGAGCCGCTGAAGGCCGACCTGACCGCGATCGATGGCCTGCAGGACAAGGCGGCCATCGCCAACTACCTGCGCACCAGCGCCGCCAAGGGTGACAACGTCCTGTTCGGCTTCGGCGCCGAAGCCGACTTCAAGAACTCGGCCGTGAACATGGCCTACGCCAGCCAGGGCGGCCTGGGCCTGCCGGACAGCACCTACTACACCGATGCCAAGAACGCCGACAAGCTGAAGGCCTACCAGGCGCACGTCGCCAAGGTGCTGGAGCTGTCCGGCGTCGCTGCTGCCGACGCTGCCAAGCAGGCCGAGGACGTGGTCAAGTTCGAGACCCGCCTGGCCAAGGCGTCCAAGTCGCGTGTCGAACTTTCGCGCAACGTCGAGCTGTACTACAACCCGGTCACCGTGGCCGACGCGGACAAGCTGACCCCGAACTTCAGCTGGACCGAGTTCTTCAAGTCGCAGGGCGTGGCCGCACCGGAGAAGTTCTCGCTGGCCATGCCGGCCTTCCATGAGGAAGTGAGCAAGGCGCTGGGCGACACCGATCCGTCGGTGTGGCGTGCCTACCTGCGCTTCCACACCGTGGACAGCGCCTCGCCGTACCTGGCCGATGCCTTCGTGCAGGAGAACTACGAGTTCTACGGCAAAACCCTCAACGGCCAGAAGGAGCAGAAGCCGCGCTGGAAGCGTGTGCTGGGCACCATCGAGAATGACGCCGGTGAAGCCTTTGGCCAGCTGTACGTGAAGGTGGCCTTCTCGCCGGAAGCCAAGGCGAAGATGGAAGAACTGGTGAAGAACCTGGCCGCCTCGCTGAAGGACCGCATCCAGGGCCTGAGCTGGATGAGCGATGAAACCAAGGCCAAGGCCATCGCCAAGTGGGAAACCTTCACCCCGAAGATCGGCTACCCGGACAAGTGGCGTGACTGGTCGGGCCTGCAGACCCAGCGCGACAGCTTCCTGGGCAACGTGCGCGCGGCCAACGAGTTCAACTACAAGTTCAACCTGTCCAAGATCGGCAAGCCGGTGGACAAGACCGAGTGGGGCATGACCCCGCAGACGGTCAACGCCTACTACAACCCGCTGCAGAACGAGATCGTGTTCCCGGCCGCCATCCTGCAGCCGCCGTTCTTCGATCCGAAGGCCGACGACGCACTGAACTACGGCGGCATCGGCGCGGTGATCGGCCACGAAATGACCCACGGTTACGACGACCAGGGCGCACGTTTCGGGCCGACCGGCAACATGGAAGACTGGTGGACCGCCGCTGACAAGAAGAACTTCGAAGGCCTGACCGGCAAGCTGGTCAAGCAGTTCGACCAGTACAAGGTCGACGGCCAGGCGGTGAACGGCCACCTGACCCTGGGTGAGAACATCGCCGACCTGGGCGGCCTGGCTACCGCCTACGATGCCCTGCAGAAGGCCAGCGCCGGCAAGGAAGACCCGAAGGTGGACGGCTTCACCCGCGACCAGCGCTTCTTCTTCAACTGGGCCACCGTGTGGCGCACCAAGTACACCCCGGAGAACGCCAAGGTCCGCCTGGCGACCGACCCGCACGCCCCGGCGCAGTTCCGCGCCATGGGTGCGCCGTCGAACCTGCCGACCTTCGCCGCCGCGTTCCAGTGCAAGGCCGGTTCGCCGATGGCCCGCAGCGGCGACCAGCAGGTGGTGATCTGGTAAGCCGTGAAGAGCGATCAGAACGTCCACTCAACCTGAATAAAATGTGAGTTTTTGGCGCCATCCGGCGATGTCGGAAGGCTCTTGAAGGCCCGGACCTGGTTCCGGGCCTTTTTTGTGATCGACGTCAAGCCCTTGTGCCACAAGGGCTTAGCGCAGATCTGTGAAAAAAACATTACGAATCGGTTGCGCCCATGTGAGTTCATCTGTTATTCATTGATTCAGGGGTCTGTTCAACCCCTGTTAATTTTCAATATTCACTTTCGGGGAACTCGATGAGCAAGCATTCCAAGCAGCTGCGTCGCGCGGGTCTGACTGTGGCGCTGGGCCTGTGCCTGGCGGGCGCCGCACACGCCCAATCCGTGACCGGCAACATCTATGGTTCTGGCGAGCCTGGCAGCACCGTGACCGTCCAGAATCTGGGCACCGGCTTGAGCCGCACCGTGACCGTGGACAAGAACGGCCGCTACCGTGCAGCTGACCTGCCCAACGGCAACTACAAGGTCACCCTGCAGAAGAACGGCGAGGTCGTGGCGACCCGCGACTCCGTGCAGGTGATCATTGCCAGCGGTACCGACGTCTCCTTCGGCGCGGGCGGCAATGTGCAGAATCTGGACCGCGTGGAAGTAACCGCTGCAGCTGTTCCGCGCGTGGACGTTACCCAGATCGACACCCGCACCGTGTTCACCGCCGAGCAGATCAACAAGATCGCCGTCGGCCGTGACATTGCCAGCATCGCCCTGTTGGCACCGAGCGTGGTGTCCAACTCCGCCTATACCGCCAATGGCAATACGGTACCGAGCTTCGGTGGTGCAGCCTCCTCCGAGAATGCCTATTACATCAACGGCTATCCGGTCACCAATCCGCTGACCTCCATCGGCTTCACCACGCTGCCCTTCGATGCCCTGGCCCAGCAGCAGACGCTCACGGGCGGCTATGGTGCCGAGTTTGGTCGCGCCACCGGTGGTGTGGTGAACGTGGTCACCAAGCGCGGCTCCAACGAGTTCCATGCCGGTGCGTACACCTACTGGAGCCCGGAATCGCTTCGTTCGGACCCCAAGGACCTGTACTTCCCGAATACGGGCTTCTACGGCGATGACAACGCCGACCCGACCAAGCGCACCGACGGCAAGCTGTACCAGACTCGCAAGAAGTCCCAGAGCTGGACCCAGAGCAGCGGCATCTATGCCAGCGGCCCGATCGTGCAGGACAAGCTGTTCTTCTACGCAAACGTCGAACTGACCAAGCGACAGGGTGAAGGCGTGGCCTCCACATCGCAGGCAGCGGCGACCACCACCAATGCATGGCAGGAGTACGAGTACGAGTACCCCCGCTGGGCTGCGAAGATCGACTGGAACATCACCGACAACCATCTCCTTGAGCTGACCGGTGTATCCGACGTCACCAAGTACTACAGCGATGGCTACACCTACGACTACGCCACCGGAACCCCGGGCAACGTCCAGAACGCAGGCACCTACAACGAAGACAAGGCACGTCTGTACGTCGGCAAGTACACCGGCTACCTGACTGACGACCTGACCATCTCGGCCCTGTACGGTACGCAGAAGGTCGATCACAGCCAGTCGCCCTGGGGCTACAACCCGGCGTGCCCGCGCACCTCGTCTTCGGCCACCACGCGCGCACCAGGCATTCCGGCTGCCAACTACGCAGGTTGCTGGACTGCGGCTACCGTCAACGTCCCGGGCGCCTATGACGAAACCAAGGGCTTCCGCTTCGACGTCAACTATCGTCTGGGCAACCACGACCTTCGAGCGGGTCTGGACAACATGGAAGCGGAGTCGTTCACCGGTAGCGAATACGGTGGCGGTTTCGTCTGGGTCTACTCGCGCACCAACAACCCGAACGCCGCCATTGACGCCTCCCATGGCGTAGGCTCCCCGGCCGCAGCCGGCGGCCTGGGCAACCAGGGCTACTACGTGCGCCAGCAGTACTACACCCAGATTGCTCAGGTGAAGACCAAGCAGAGCGCGCAGTACATCGAAGATCGCTGGCAGGTTACCGACAACCTGTTGCTGCAGCTGGGCCTGCGCAACGAGACCTTCAAGAACTACACCAGCGCCGGTGAGGTGTACGTCAAGCAGGACAACCAGTGGGCTCCGCGCCTGGGCGCTGTCTGGGACGTCCATGGTGATTCGACCCTGAAGCTGTTTGCCAATGCCGGCCGTTACCACCTGGCACTGCCGAACAACGTCGCCGTGCGCGCCGCTTCCGGCTCTCTGTACACCATGGAGTACTTCACCTACACCGGCGTCGCCGCCGATGGTACGCCGACCGGCCTGGTGAACGTGCCCGTGGACCAGAGCAAGGGCTACACCTGCCCCGGCAAGCCGAATGCAATCTCGTCCAACCTCGAATGCGGTGACGCTCCGGATCCGCGCACCGTGGCAGCCGTGAACCTGAAGTCCCACTATCAGGACGAGTACATCATCGGCATGGAGCAGGTGCTCAACAGCAACCTGACCTGGGGTGCGAAGTTCACCTACCGTGACCTGAAGAGCGCAATCGACGATACCTGCACACCGGCGCTGGGCGGTGGCTGCTTCATCTTCAATCCGGGTGAATCCAACACCTTCTGGCAGGAGCAGGCAGACGGCAGCTTCGAGCAGGTGACCTATTCAGCAGCAGAGCTGAACCTGCCCAAGCTGAAGCGTCGCTACTACGCACTGGACCTGTTCCTGGAAGGCTCGATCGGCGAGAAGTTCAACGGCAAGATCAACTACACCTTCTCGCGCAACTACGGCAACACTGAAGGTCAGCTGGCTTCCGACCTCGACACCGGTACCGGTGGCCAGACCGACGTGTCGGCCACGCAGGACTGGGACCTGCCGCAGCTGATGGTCGGTGCAAACGGCCGACTGCCGAACCACCGTGCACACCAGATCAAGGCATTCGGCGCGTACCAGATCAGCGAAGAATGGCGCGTGGGTGGTTCGTTGCTGATCGATTCGGGTCGTCCGCGTTCCTGCACCAGCTTCTACCCGACTGCAGACCAGGGCCTGTACAACGGCGCCTACTATCACTTCTGCGGCCTGGCAGGCAGCGGTACCGCTCCGGGCTCGGCAGGCTACATCCCGCCGTCCAGCGACTACGCTTTCTCGGCACGTGGCAGCAAGGGTGACACGCCGTGGAACTACACCCTGAACCTGTCGCTGGCTTACACCCCGCTGTGGGCTGACAAGAAGCTGACCCTCCAGGCCGACGTACTCAACGTGCTGAATCGCCAGGAGCCGACGTTCTACTACAGCAATTACGCAACCGATCGCGTGACGCCGGATCAGCGCTACAACCAGCCTCTGGGCTACACCGCACCGCGTCAGGTTCGCCTGTCGGCTCGTTACGACTTCTAAGCAAGTCGAGCGAATGTTCCACTCTTGGGTGTGGGGTCGTCTGCACGGCCCCCAGCCATCTCTCCTCCCCCTGCTTCGGCAGGGGGATTTTTTTATCCGGAAGGTTGCATTCCCGGTCCCTCATCCCGGGCAGCTTCCCGGCTTGCTATAGTGCGCGCGCCCTCAATCCATCACGGATTCGTTCCACATGCCCAATTTCCGTCCGCTTGCCATCGCCCTGGGCATCAGCCTGGCGACCCTGGTCCCGACCCATGATGCGTTCGCCGCCGCCAAGAAGAAGGCCGCGCGCGCCCCGGCCGTCAGCGCCCAGTGCAGCGACTTCTATGACGCCACCAACGCAGGCTGGCTGAAGGCCAACCCGGTGCCACAGACCGGTGCCACCACCGCGCTGGGCCAGCTGGTCGACCGCAGCCGTCAGCAGCAGCGTGAACTGCTCGACGCAGCCATGAAGGCGCCGCAGGGCAACGTGCAGAAACTGCTGGGCGACTTCTGGGCCAGCGGCCTGGACGAAGCCGCCGTGGAAGCCGACGGATCCAATCCGATCGCCCCGCTGCTGACCCGCATCAACGCGATCAAGAAGGCCAAGGATGTGCCGGCCTCGATCGCCGCGCTGCACCAGGTCGGCATCCCGGTGGCCTTCAACTTCGGCCCGGACGTGGACCTGAAGGCGCTGGACCGCCACATCGGTTACTTCATGCAGGGCGGCATGGGCCTGCCGGACCCGGCGTTCTATACCCGCACCGACGCCGACACCGTGGCGCTGATGGGCCGCTACCGCAATTACGTCAAGCAGATCCTGGCACTGACCGGCACTCCGGCCGCCAAGCTGGATGCCGAGGCGCAATCGGTGATCGCACTGGAAACCGAACTGGCGCGCAACGCGCAGTCGCTGGCCGGCATCAACAACCCATTCAACAACTACGCGCCGATCTCCACCAAGGAGCTCAACAGCCGCTACCGCAACCTGCAGCTGGATGCGTTCCTGAAGGCCCAGGGCGTGGACGACGACCTGGTCTCGCTGGCCGACCCGGGCCTGTTCAAGCAGCTCGATGGCATGGTCACCAAGCTCAAGCCGGACCAGTGGAAGGCCTACCTGCGCTGGCGCGTGGGCGACTCGATGGCGCCCTACCTGTCCAAGGCCTACCGCGACGCCGAATTCGAGTTCCGCGGCCGCGTGCTGCGTGGCGAAACCCTGCCGCCGCAGCGCTGGGAAGACGTGCTGGAGGCGATCAACGTGGCCGCCGGCCCGATGCTCGGTCGCGAATACGCCGCCCGTTACCTGTCCGCCGAAGATCGTCGCCAGGCGGCGTGGATCGTCGACAAGGTGCGCGAAGTACAGATCGAAGCCGTCAAGAACAGCAGCTGGATGAGTGCCGAAGCCAAGACCGAAGCGCAGGCCAAGCTGGCCGCGCTGAAGATCGAGATCGGCACCCCGTTGCGCGACCTCGACTACAGCGTGCAGCCGATGGGCCGCGGCTCGTTCGGCGGCAACATGCTGATCGCGTCGACCTGGCGCCATCGCGAGGAAATGAAGCGCATCGGCAAGGGCAACGCCGACCGCCGCTGGGACGTGCTGCCGCAGCAGCCGTCGCTGGCCTACGATCTGGCGCAGAACCGCCTGATCGTCACCGCTGCGATCCTGCAGGGGCCGGTGTTCAACGCCAAGGCCGACGCTGCCGACAAGTTCGGCAGCTTCGGTGGCCTGGTCGGCCACGAGCTGACCCGTGCGATCGATGCCAAGGGCGCACTGGTCGATGCCAAGGGCGAACTGCGCAGCTGGTGGACCCCGGCCGACAAGACCGCCTGGACCCTGCTCGGCAATCGCGTGGCCGCGCAGTACAGCGCGTACGACTTCCCGGGCGTGAAGGGTGCCAAGGTCAACGGCACGCTCACCCAGGAAGAGAACCTGGCCGACATCGCCGGCCTGGAACTGGCGTGGGCCGCGTACACCGCGCAGGAGCCGAAGGCCAAGCCGGCACAGCAACAGGGCTTCTTCCGCGCGTGGTCGGCGTTGTGGGCGCAGCAGCTGTCGCCGAACGAGGCCGTGCGTCGCCTGACCGCCGACATCCGTGCACCGGGCCTATGGCGCAGCAACGGCACGCTGGCCAACCTGCCGGCGTTCGGTGCCACCTTCAGCTGCAAGGCCGGCCAGCCGATGCAGCGCAGCGAAGCCGAGCAGATCAAGGTCTGGCGCTGAGTGAACTGCTGCAACTGGCAATGCAGAGGGCGCCTTCGGGCGCCCTTTTTTTGCAGGTGCAGCACGATCCCGGCTTAACACCCGGCGTGCTATCGCTGCGGCCTCGTCCATCGCGGAGCCCCGACATGGCACACAAGAACACCATCTGTGTCTGGTACGACAACGGCGCGCTCGAGGCCGCCACCTTCTATGCCAGCCTCCTGCCCGACAGCGCGGTCACCGCCGTGCATCACGCGCCGGGCGACTACCCGGATGGCAAGGAAGGCAACGTGCTGACCGTCGAATTCACCGTCTGCGGCATTCCCTGCGTCGGCCTCAACGGCGGCAGCGCGTTCAAGCACAGCGAAGCGTTCTCCTTCCAGATCCAGACCGAGGACCAGGCCGAGACCGACCGCCTGTGGAATGCGATCGTCGGCAACGGTGGCCAGGAGAGCCAATGCGGCTGGTGCAAGGATCGCTGGGGCATCTCCTGGCAGATCAGCCCGCGCATGCTCATCGAAGCGGTGACCAGCAAGGACAGGGCACTGGCCAAGCGCGCCTTCAACGCGATGATGCCGATGAAGAAGATCGACATCGCCACCATCGAAGCGGCGATAAAAAAAGGGGACGGAGGGGATTAAGTCGTTTCTGCCCACCGCTGCCGACCCAGTGCGAATTGCGACTTGATCCCCTCCGTCCCCTTTTTTTGAGGTGCTGATGTCCTGGGATGCAATCATCATCGGGGGTGGCCACAACGGCCTGGTCTGTGCGGCCTATCTGGCGAAGGCCGGAAAGAAGGTGCTGGTCCTTGAACGGCGCGGCGTGCTCGGCGGAGCGGCGGTCACCGAGGAGTTCCA
Organism: Stenotrophomonas sp. YJH_SMC_4; assembly: GCF_059371575.1. Taxonomy (NCBI): domain Bacteria; kingdom Pseudomonadati; phylum Pseudomonadota; class Gammaproteobacteria; order Lysobacterales; family Lysobacteraceae; genus Stenotrophomonas; species Stenotrophomonas sp. YJH_SMC_4. Next base: position 9,900 of record NZ_JCAFUR010000005.1, on the reverse strand, counting down.
TCCCGGCTTCCGCAACTCGGTGGCGTCGTACACGGTGTCGCTGTTGCAACCGAAGGTGATCGAAGACCTGCAACTGCATGCGCATGGGCTGCGCATTGTCACGCGCCCGGCCAACAACTTCCTGCCATTGCCCGACGACCGCTACCTGTTGTCGGCACCTGGCCGCACCCAGGCCGAAGTCGCTGGATTCTCCGCTCGGGATGCACAGCGCCTGCCAGCGTACGAAGCACGCCTGGAGATCTTCGCCGATGTACTGCGCGCGTGGGCTCTCCGCGCGCCACCGGACATCGGCGTCGCCGGCGGCTGGCGCGGCCTGCCCGCACTTTGGCAGATGGGGAAGCTCGGCCGCGAACTGGCGGCGCTGGATGCACCGCTGCGGCAGGAGCTGCTGGACCTGTTCACTCTGTCGGCGGCGGAATACCTGGACCGCTGGTTCGAGAGCGAGCCGATCAAGGCGCTGTTCGGCTTCGATGGCATCGTCGGCAACTATGCCAGTCCATACACACCGGGCAGCGCCTACGTGTTGCTGCATCACGTGTTCGGCCAGTGCAATGGCGTGAAGGGTGCATGGGGCCATGCGATGGGTGGCATGGGCGCGATCAGCCAGGCCATCGCCAGCGCGGCGCGCGAGGCCGGGGCCGAGCTGCGCGTGGATGCCGGCGTGCGACGGGTACTGACCGAACAGGGCCGCACCGTGGGGGTGGAACTGGCCAACGGCGAAACCCTGCGTGCACGCGCGGTGGTCGCCAACGTCAATCCGAAGCTGCTGTACGAACAGCTGCTGGAGCCGGCGCAGGTACCGGCTGCCACACGCGAACGCATGACGAACTGGCGCTGCGGTTCCGGCACCTTCCGGATGAACGTGGCGCTGTCGCGGCTGCCGGAGTTCCGCGCCCTGCCCGGTCCGGGCGATCACCTCAGCGCCGGCATCATCATGGCACCCAGCCTGGACTACATGGATCGCGCCTGGCTGGATGCGCGCCGCGACGGTTGGTCGCGCGAACCGATCGTGGAAATGCTGATACCCAGTACGCTGGACGATTCACTCGCACCGCCCGGGCAGCATGTGGCCAGCCTGTTCTGCCAGCACGTGGCGCCGGTACTTCCTGATGGGCGTCACTGGGATGACCACCGCGACACGGTAGCCGACCTGATGATCGCTACCGTTGAACGCTATGCGCCCGGCTTCGCTGACAGCGTGCTCGGTCGTCAGGTGCTGTCCCCGCTCGATCTGGAACGCACCTTCGGCCTGGTCGGCGGCGACATCTTCCACGGCGCACTGAGCGCCAACCAGTTGTTCTCGGCGCGGCCGATGGTCGGCCAGGCCGGCTATCGCGGCGCCCTTCCCGGCCTGTATCTGTGCGGGTCGGGTACCCATCCCGGCGGTGGTGTTACCGGTGCACCGGGGCACAATGCGGCGCAGGTGGTGCTGCGGGACCTGTAGCGGTGTGCCGACCAACGGTCGGCACCTGGGCGTCAAGTGATCCTTCGGATCATTTGACGCTGCGCAGATGGTTCGGGCGCTTCGGGGGGCCGGGCGGGCGGCGCTTGTTGAACGGCGGCTGCCCGCGCCAGTAGCGGATCAGCAACCAGCCGAACAGCATGCCGCCCAGGTGCGCGAAATGGGCCACGCCCGGCTGCCAGCCGGTCATGCCCAGCACCAGTTCGCCCACGCCGAACAGGATCACGAAGGTCCGCGCCTTCATCGGGATCGGCGGGAACAGCAGCATCACCCGCTGGTTGGGGAACAGCATGCCGTAGGCCAGCAGCAGGCCAAACACGCCACCGGAGGCGCCCAGCACCGTCGCCGGGTTTTCCAGCAGCGTGCCCACCAGCAGCTGGCAGACGCCTGCACCAGCCACGCACACCAGGTAATACAGCAGGAAGCGTTTCTCGCCCCAGGTCTGCTCCAGCGGCGCGCCGAACATGAAGACCGCCAGCATGTTGAAGAACAGGTGGCCGAAGCTGCCATGCAGGAAGCCATAGGTCAGCAGCTGCCACGGCTGGAAGTTGCCGCCCGGCGAGAACGCATCGAAGCCCTGCTGCAGCGGTTGCAGCATGAACGGCTCGAAGGTCTGCATGCCGAGCAGGAACGGCTGCTGCAGCAGGAACAGGATCGCATTGGCGATCAGCAGGGCCTTGGTGACGGTTGGCAGTCGCGGGAACATGGGAGTACCGGCATGGAACGGCCTCCATCATAGCCGCAGCACCGTGTCTTGTTGGCGGCCCTCAGGTCCGGCCTGTTCAGTCGCCAGCGGTGCTCATCCCGGGCCCCACACAGCGGCATCCAGTGCCGCTGCCGGATCAGCCGCCGGCATCCGCACCCGGCCGTTCTCCACCACTACGCCCTCCGCGCGCAACCGCTGTGACTGCTCGCGCCATCCGGCCGACCCTTCTTCCATGGCAATTCGCCCATCCGAGCGCAGCACGCGGTGCCAGGGCAGGTCCGGGTCGTCGTTCTGGCCCAGGATGCGCGCGGTCAGGCGTGCACGCCCGGGCAGGCCCGCGCGCATCGCCACCTGGCCGTAGCCCATCACCTGCCCTGCGGGGATCGCGCGGATCACCGCCAGGATGCGCGCACGCGCCTGCTCCGGTGTCAGCGCCGCAGGCGGGTCACCAACAGTACGCCGATCAGTACCAGCACGGTGCCGGCGATCTGCGCCGGCCCCATCGGTTCGTCGAGCAGCCATAGGCTCATCACGATGGTGGAAACAGGGCCCAGCATACCGACCTGCGCGGCCAGCGACGAACCCACGCGCTGCACCGCCAGCATGATCGCCAGCACCGGCAGCACCGTGCACACGGTGGCATTGACCAGCGACAGCCATTGCACTGGCGCCGGTGCCTGCCACAGCAACGGCAGCGAATGGGTCACCGCGAAATGCAGCAGCACCAGCACGCTGGCCACGCAGCTGGCATAGGCGGTCAACCGCACCGCGCCGATGCGTGCGACCACCTGCCCACTGCCGAACAGGTACAGCGCGTAGCTGAGCGCACTGCCCAGTACCAGCAGGCTGCCGACGATGATCTGCCCGCCCTCGCGCTGCAGATCGTGGCCGAAGGCGAGCAGCACGCCCAGATAGCTCAGCACCAGCGCGCCGATCTGCCACCGACCGGGCCGCTGGCGCGCCAGCAGCACGTTGATCAGCAGCACCAGGGTCGGGTTCAAGTAAAGAATCAGGCGCTCAAGGGTCACGCTGATGTACTGCAGGCCCTGGAAGTCGAGCAGACTGGACAGGTAGTAGCCGGTGAAGCCCAGCCACAACACGCGGGCGCGGTCGGCCCAGGACAGCGGCTCGGTCCGGCGCGCGGCCCACAGTGCCATCAGCACGAACAGCGGTAGCGCCATCAGCATGCGCAGGGCGAGCAGCGTGGTGGCATCCACGCCGTGACGCAGGCCGAGCTTGACGATGATGGCCTTGCCGGAGGCGGCGATGGCGCCGATCGCGGCCAGGCCGATGCCTCCCAGCGCGATGCGTGGGGAAGCGGTGGCGATACGGGAAGCGGGGCTGGACATCAGGACGACGGCGGGCCGCACGGGGCGGCCAGGGAAGGCGTAAGGGCGTCCATTGTCGCATGGGTGCGCCTGGTGACCTGGAGAGCCGAGCCTGCGCTCGGCTCTAAAACCGTCCAGCTCAGCGCATCAGCACCACTTCCTCGGCCGAGGTCGGGTGGATCGCCACGGTGTCGTCGAACTGGGCCTTGGTCGCGCCCATCTTCACCGCCACCGCAAAGCCCTGCAGGATCTCGTCGGCCGCTTCGCCCAGCAGGTGGATGCCCACCACCCGTTCTTCCGGACCGGCACAGACCATCTTGAACAGGCTGCGCTGGGTGCCGTTGGCCAGCGCCTGCAGCATCGGACGGAAACGGCTGTGGTAGACGCTCACCTGATCGAACCGCGCGCGCGCCTCTTCTTCGCTCATGCCCACCGCGCCCAGCGGTGGATGCGAGAACACCACGCTGGCCACGTTCTCGTAATCCATCTTCGACTGCGGGCGGCCACCGAACAGGCGGTCCATCAGCCGCCGCGAAGCGGCCACCGCCACCGGGGTCAGGCCGACCTTGCCAGCGATGTCGCCCACCGCGTGCACGCTCGGCACACACGTGGTCTGCCATTCGTCCACCTGCACCTGCTGGTGTTCGCCGATACCGATGCCGAGCGCTTCCAGGCCCAGATCGCGGCTGTTGCCACGGCGGCCGGTGGCAAAGAACACCGCGTCGAACACGCTGTCGAGCGGGCCATCATGGCCGAATGCACGTACGCGTTCGCCATCGCGCTGCAGTTCGCGCAGGCGATAGCCGAAATGGATGCGCACGCCCTGCTGCTTCAGGTTCTCGGCCAGCTGATCGGTCAGCTCGTAATCGAAGCGATCCAGCAGCCGCTGGCCACGCACCAGCAGGCTCACCTTGCTGCCCAGTGCCTGCAGCAGGCCGGCCAGCTCCACCGCGATGTAACCGCCACCGATGATCGCCACCTCGGCCGGTGCCGCGCGCAGATCGAAGAAATCATCGGAAACCAGGCCCAGTTCGGCACCGGGGATGTCAGGCCGCAGCGGGTGCGCGCCGGTGGCGATCAGGATGTGTTCAGCGCTGTAACGCACGCCATCGCTGCAGGCCACGGTATGCGCATCTAGCAGATGACCGCGCGCCGGAATGCGCACCACGCCGGTTTCGTCCAGGCGCTTGTGGTAGCTGGTGTGGATGTTGCTGATGTAGGCCTGGCGATGGATCACCAGCTCCTTCCACGACAATGCCGGGCGTGCCTTGACATCGAAACCCATCGCACTGGCCAGGCCGATGCGCTCGTGCAGGTCGGCCGCCAGCCACATGGCCTTCTTCGGCACGCAGCCGACGTTGACGCAGGTCCCGCCCAGTTCACCAGGCTCCAGCAGCGCCACGCGCTTGCCGTGCTGCGCGGCGCGGATCGCGCCAGCCAGGCCGGCGGAACCACCGCCAAGGACGATCAGGTCGTAATCATAGGGTGCAGTGCTCATCGGAATCGCTCGGGTCGGTAAGGGGCAGGATCGATCGCCGGCGTGCGGCCGCAGACGAGATCGGCGATCAGCTGGCCGGTGCCGGCGCTCATGCTGATGCCGAGCATGCCATGCCCCGCTGCAAGCCAGACGTGAGGATGCGCGGGCGCGCGGCCGATCAACGGCACGTCGTCCACGCTCATGGGGCGCCACCCGCACCACTGCTCCTGCAGCTGCACACCACGGGGCGCGCGCAGGTAGTGGTCGGCGGCCTGCTGCAAGGCCTGCAGGCGGGTCGTGCGCAGCTGCGGATCGGCACCGGCGAATTCCATGGTGCCGCCCAGCCGCAGCGCTTCGCGCCAGGCGATCACGAACACGGAATGGTCCTTCAGCACGACTGGACGCTGCGGCACCTGCGCCGGTCGTGACCAGGTCAGCGAGTAGCCCTTGCCGGGTTGGATCGGCACGCGCAGATCCAGTTGCCGCGCCCAGCACGGTGACCACGGCCCGGTCGCCAGCACCAGCTCGCGCGCCAGCAGCATGCGTTCACCGACACGCACGCGCACACCCTGCGCATCGGCGCTGAAATCCTCCACGTCCGACTGCTCTTCGATCACCACGCCCTGTGCCCGCAGCACGCGCGCCAGTTCGGCGGTGTAGCGGTCCGGACGCAGCTGGGCATCGCCGGGGAAGTGGATCGCACCGGCAAGGCGATCATGGAACGCCGGATTGTCACGCGCGTAGTCGGTGCCATCAATGCGCGCCGAGGCAATGCCCTGTGCGTTCAGCGCCTCACACTCGGCAGCGTGGTGATCGAAATTGCGGGCGTCACCGAACACATAGTCCAGACCGCGCGCCTCGAACTCGCAGTCCAGCGCATGCGTCTGCACCCACTGCGCCAGGCGCAGCCGTGAATCATTCAACAATGCGCCGCGTGCCCGCGTGGCGTGCAGCCAGTCGCGTGCGTTGCAGCGCGCCCCGAACTGCAGCAGCCAGCGCCACAATGCTGGGTCCAGGCGTGTACGCACGTACAGCGGCGCACGCGGATCGAGCATCCAGCGCAGCGCGCGCAACGGCACGCCGGGCGCTGCCAGCGGTGGCGCGTGGCTGGGGGTGATGGTGCCGCAGTTGCCATGCGAGGTCGCGCCGCCGACACGCCCACGGTCGATCACGCGTACCTGCCGGCCCTGTGCGCGCAGCGCGAGTGCGGCAGCCAGTCCAATGGCACCGGCGCCGACCACGATCACATCCTCGCGCGCGCCCTGCATCGATCAGCCCTGGCCGGCCTCGCGCCGCATCGGCGGCCACTGCCGATAGGTCATCGCGCGCCACAGCCATTCCATCGGCCCAAAGCGGAAGCGGCGCAGCCATACGTGCGAGATGCCCACCTGCACGGTGAACAGCAGCAGCGCGAACATCAACTGCACGCTGCGTGGCATCGTTTCGAACGCGCCCAGGCCGTAGTGGTAGAACAGCCAGGTGCACAGCAGCGACTGGCCGAGGTAATGGGTCAACGCCATGCGCCCGACCGGCGCCAGCCAGCCCAGCCGCGCGCGCCAGTGTACGATCCAAGCCAGGTAACCCAGGCACATCGGCAGACCGCCGATCGTCACCAGCGCCATCGCCGCCGTAACCGGCAGATCGTAAGCGCCCGGCGCCAGATACGGCTTCCAGGCAACACCCAGCAGCGTGACCAGCAGGCCGAAGGGCAGCGCCCCCCAACGCAACACCGCATACAGCCGCGGGAAGCGATCCGGCGTGGCCAGCGCGCCGCTGCCGGCAAACCAGCTGCCGATCAGGAACATGCCCAGCACTTCCGGGCCGGTGATCAGCATCGCCCCCATCGACGTGCCGAACTCGCTCAGCCGCTGCGCATTGGCCTGCATCCAGCTGCCCTGCCCGTACACCAGGCGCTGCAGATCGATGCTCTGCTGCGCGTCGGTGAGCATCTTCCGCACGTCCTCCGCCGAAGCCATCGACACCATCGCGCCGACCAGCAGCATCATCGCCACACCGCCGAGATAGACCGTTACACCCATCCACGGCAGCCAGCTGCGCGGCGCCTCGCGGCAGGCCAGCAACGGCAACGAGACCAACGCGTACATCACCAGGATGTCGCCGGACCAGACCAGCAGCGCGTGGCACAGACCGATCAGCAGCAAGCCAGCGCTGCGGCGCAGGTAGAACGGGGTGAAGTCACGCCCGGCCGCCTCGGCGCGCTGCGCCATCACCGCGAAGCCGGCGCCGAACAGCAACGAGAACAGGGTGAAGAACTTGCCCTGCACGAACACGTAGACAAAGGCATCGGCCCAGTAGTCAATACCCTGCCAATGCACGTCGATGCCGGTGAAGGCCAGGTCCAGCGGTCCGCTGAAGGCCTCGATGTTCATCAGCAGGATGCCCAGCAGCGCAGCACCGCGCAGCACGTCCAGCACGGCGATGCGTTCGCCGGAAGCCACCGGCTGCAGGGAAGGAGAAGCGGCGTTCACGGGGCGTCCGTCGGGCAGGTCCGCCATTATGCCGCCGGCCCGCGTGCCATGGATGGCCGCGCCGTGTTCCAGAAACGCAATGGCCCGCCGAAGCGGGCCGTTGCTGCCATCATGATCGCGCTGCGATCAGTGGTGGTGACCGCCGTCGCCGTGGACGTGGCCGTGGTCGATCTCTTCCTTGCCGGCTTCGCGCACATCGACGATTTCCACGTCGAAGTGCAGGTCCTTGCCGGCCATCGGATGGTTCAGGTCGACGTCGACGACGCTCATGCCGACCTTCTGCACGGTCACCGCACGCGGGCCGAAGTTGGTCTGCAGCACGACCTGCTGGCCCGGAGCCAGCTTGGTGTTGCCGAAATGCTTCTTCGGCACGCGCTGGGACAGGCCCTCGCGGCGCTCGCCGTAGGCATCGGCTGCGTTGACGTCAACGCTGAAGGTCGCGCCGGCTTCCTTGTCCATCATGGCGTTTTCCAGGCCCGGGATGATGTTGCCGTGGCCGATCAGGATCGCCAGCGGCTCGCCTCGGTCCTTGGACGATTCGATCGGCTCCTGGCCGACTTCGGAAACGGTGTAGTGGAAGCGGACAACGCGGTCTTTTTCGATCTTCATGCGCAACTCTGTCTGGATCTGCCGGAGGCAGGCGGGTTGGGGCGGGTTGTCGCCCGGCGGGGACGCCGCCATCATGACGGCCAATCCCAAGGTGGCGCATTATCCGGAGAACATGCACATCACGCCAGTTTCGTCCGGCCTGCGCCGGCTCCTCGCCCCGGCCCTGCTGCTGGCCCTGCCCGTGCTAATGACCGCCTGCGGCGGCGGCAAGGCCACCCGCCCCGCTCCGCCCCCGCCGACCGCGAACTGGCCGAAGACCGTGCCGGACAACCCCGAGGCGGCCAACTCGGTGCTGATGCGTGCCATCAGCCTGGTCGGCACCCCCTACCGCTATGGCGGCAACACCCCGGATTCCGGCTTCGACTGCAGCGGCCTGGTGGCCTATGTCTATCGCGAGATGCTGGACCTGAAACTGCCGCGCACCTCGCGCGACCTGGCGGCGGTACAGGGTCCGAAGATCGATCCGCAGCGCCTGGCCACCGGCGACCTGGTGTTCTTCGGCAGCCGCGGCAGCGTCACCCATGTCGGTATCTATGTCGGTGAAGGGCGTTTCGTGCATGCGCCGAGCACCGGCGGCACCGTGCGCCTCGACTCGATCAGCGGTCCCTACTGGAAGGACCACTACACAGGGGCGAAACGCGTCCTTCGCTAAAATGAACAGGCGATATGTTCAAAACTGTGACAAACATCACCATGCAACTAACGAATTACTAACGGAATTTTTAACTTATCCGCGCTTTTACAGGGCATGATGCCCCATCGTTTTTTTCCTGTGACCGACGCGTGACGACTGACGACCTGAAAAGCGAAGGCCAGACTTCCGTATCTTCACGTAGTGCCCGCCCGCTGTTGCTTGGCCTGGCACTGTGTCTGACCAGCCTTCCGGCCTGGTCGCAGACTGCTCCGAACCGTTCCGATGTGAGCCCGGCCCCGGTGGCCGAGAGCACCGCCCGACCGGCCGCCAAGGCCGAGGCTGCCGCTCCGCAACGCAGCCGCGTCGACGCCGCCGCCAGCGCTACCCTGGCCGCCCTGCTGCCTCACCTGGCCGCCAACGACACCATTCCGCTGATGGACCGCTCGGCCGTGGTGGCCGGTGACCTCAGCCGCCTCCTCGCCAACTACGACACCAGCAGCGCTGCCAATGGCAGCGTTGTCGGCACCGCGGCCGACAATGGCAAGGTGCAGTCGCTGCTGCGTCGCGCGATGACCCTGCTGGGCACCCCATACCGTTGGGGCGGCAGCAACCCGGACAGCGGCTTCGACTGCAGTGGTCTGGTCGGCTACGTGTTCCGCTCGGCCCTGGGCATTGAGCTGCCGCGCGTCTCGCGCGAAATGGCACACGACGACAACGCCGAACTGATCAACGACCGCACCGCGCTGGCCGCCGGTGACCTGGTGTTCTTCGGCCGCAAGGGCCGCGTCGATCACGTCGGCATCTATGTGGGTGATGGCCGCTTCCTGCACGCACCGAGCTCGGGCAAGGACGTGCGCGTGGACACCCTGCTCAGCGGCTACTGGGGCAACAAGTTCATGCAGGCCCGCCGGGTCGATCTCTGATCTGACACCACGCCGCCTGACACGAGAAAGCCGCTGCCCTGCAGCGGCTTTTTTGTTAGGCCCGCGCAATGGTGGGTAGCTGCCGATCTTGGTCGGCACCGCCTTCATCCACGCATGGCGTGGATCTACCGACCTCTGGTGGGTACTGACCTTTGGTGGGTACTGACCTTTGGTGGGTACTGACCTTTGGTGGGTACTGACCTTTGGTGGGTACTGACCTTTGGTGGGTACTGACCTTTGGTGGGTACTGACCTTTGGTGGGTACTGACCTT